>JANYBU010000313.1 GCA_025360665.1 Nitrospira sp. | reverse complement strand
GACATCCCGCCGCGGACCACCCGCACCGCCTGGCGACGCAACAGGTGCAGCGCCGACGACTCCAATGTCCTGGCATCCGTTCGCCTGGGCATGCCAGCATGATAGCATACTACGCACTATTTAGTGAACTGATCAGTATGTACCCTTGATTCTGAGACGGTGATCAAAAGACTTGAAGCTCTAATTCAACAGTTGAAATCCAACCCTGCCGAACAGGACCGTTGGACACCTGAGACGCACTCACAATTACGATCAGGTCTTAATTCATTGTACCGAGAGTTAAGCCCCATTCAGAAATTGAAGTTGAAAGGAGTGACAGGTGCTCCAGAGGCTTTGCAGGGTGACCTAAAGACGCTGATGAGTGAGTTGAACGACCAAGGGTTGTTCTTGGTGCCCTGCGGTGAGTTGGAGTCGTGGATGCCTCAACTGATGCAGGGCGTGCCTCGAGAGAACAAGTCGCTATGGGCTACTGAGGCAGCCAGAAAAATCGAGGACCATGGGAAGGGCGAGGACGACATTTGGGCTTATATAGAAAGAATTGTTCAACACATCAAGAAGACTTGAGCTTTGGTGGCGCTCCCCCGCCATTGGCAGGGCATCCATGTTGCTCCAATTACGGACGTCGAACGAGGTTCTTCTGAGGGCGCGCGTTCCGGGAGCACGGGAGCAACATGGGCGTCCTGCCACTCCGCTTCCTTTCTCACTCCTCACCTCCCATTGAAGGGTTGGCCTGGCGTTTTCCCGTCGTGTGCGCGTCCAACGAGGGGAGTCCGCGACCGCGCGTTGCGCAAGCACTGGGAATCGCAAGGCCAGCCCCTCTTTTCTCCTACCACCGGTCGGATGAACTTGAATGTTAGCCGGACGCAGGGAGTAGGGCAGTGGTTTCGATGGAAGCTTGCAGAATTTCGACCATGCGTCTGAGTTCAGGAAGCGACGTACTGAGCGGCGGCATGAGGACTAGTACATTGCCGATCGGGCGCAGCAAGAGCCCTCGGCTGCGCGCCTCCATCGCCACTCGATGTCCGACCCGCTCTTCGAGCGGATAGGGCTTTCGCGTCTCCTTGTCCTCGACCAGTTCGATGGCCGCCATGAATCCCCGCTGTCTGATGTCTCCCACATGGGGCAGTTGCCACAGTGGCTGAAGGTGTCGCGCCATCGTTTTGATTTTTGGTTGCAGTCGCGCCAGCGTCTTCTCTTTCCCGAACACCTCGAGGCTCGCGAGCGCCACGGCGCAGCCGAGCGCATTTCCCGTATAGCTGTGGCCGTGGAAGAAGGTTTTGAAGTCTGCGTATGTTCCGAGAAACCCCTTATAGATTTCCTCGGTAGTCAACGTGGCGGCCAACGGCATGTAGCCGCCGGTGAGACCTTTGCTGATGGCCATCAAGTCTGGCGCGACCCCCTCATGCCGGCAGGCGAACATCTTGCCGGTGCGACCGAATCCGGTGGCGACTTCATCGACGATCAAGAGCACCTGATATTTCGTGCAAAGCTCACGCACTCTTGTGAGGTAGCCTGGTGGAGCTGTAATCATGCCGGCGGTTGCCTGGACGAGCGGCTCGATGATGAAGCCGGCCAATTCACGGTGATGTTCTTTGAGTATCTGTTCAATCGGATCGAGACAGGCCATCTGGCACGAAGGGTAGGTCAGACTGAGCGGGCAACGATAGCAATAGGGAGGGTCCGCTTCGAGGGTGGGGAACAGCAGCGATTTGAATGGTGTATGGAAGAGTTCGATGTTGCCCACGCTGATGGCGCCGATGGTATCGCCGTGGTAGGCAAGCTTGAGATGCAGGAAGGTATTCTTGGAGCCTGCTTCGGGACGCCGTTGCTGCCAGTACTGGACCGCCATTTTGAGCGCCACTTCGACCGCTGTTGACCCGTTGTCGGAGTAGAATACTCGCGTCAGGCCGGTGGGCGCGATCCGAATGAGTTCACGCGCGAGCTGAATCGCCGGTGGATTGGAGAGGCCGAGGAAGGTTGAGTGCGCGATCTTGTCGAGCTGTTGCTTGATGGCACGGTCGAGCGCCGGATGGCGATGCCCATGCAGATTGACCCAGATGGAGGAGGTTCCGTCGAGGTACTTCTTCCCGTCCGTATCGATCAGGTAGGACCCTTTTCCTTTTTCGATAATGAGCGGCTTCTCCTGTTCCCATTCCTGCATTTGGGTGAACGGGTGCCAGAGATACTTTCGATCCCAGTCGCTCAATTGTTTCGTAGAAGGTTGTCGAGCCATAGGGGAAGAGTTAGAGGAGAGCTAATGGCTTATGGCGTATAGCACGGAATCAAGAAGCTCAGGCTTCTGACATAAGCCTTCGGCATTCGCTCCATGCTTCTTGCCATTAGCTATACGCTCTTATCGGGTCTTGTGGCGCGGTGTGGAGCGGATTATACGGGGGGGCGATTGCTTTGACAACCTCGGGGGCAGTAACTATAATAACCCGATGTTATTGGGAAAAGAGTTAAGATTTGCAAAGCCTTATACGCAATTTCTCGATTATCGCCCATATCGATCACGGCAAATCAACCCTCGCTGACCGGTTTCTGGAAGCCACGGGCGCTGTTTCGGCCCGAGAATCGAAAGAACAGATTCTCGACGCGATGGACCTAGAGCGGGAACGCGGGATTACGATCAAGGCCCACGCGGTCGCGGTCCGGTATCTGGCCAAGGACGGGAAGACGTACGCCTTGCATTTGATCGACACGCCAGGTCACGTCGACTTCACCTATGAGGTCTCGCGCAGTTTGGCGGCTTGCGAAGGCGCGCTCTTGCTCGTCGATGCCACCCAGGGGGTGCAGGCCCAGACGATTGCCAATGTGAACCTGGCGATGGCCAACAATCTCACCATTATTCCTGTTATCAACAAGATCGACTTGGCAAGTGCGGATGTCGAGGGGACGAAGCAATCTATCTCGGAAATCTTGCAGCTCGATGCCAGCGATGCGATGCCCATCAGTGCAAAAATTGGAAAGGGCGTGCCGGAGGTGTTGGAGGCGGTGATTGCGCGGATTCCTCCGCCGTCCGGTGATCCTCAGGCGCCGCTCAAGGCGCTCATTTTCGATTCCTGGTTCGATAATTATCAGGGTGTGATCGTGCTGACACGACTTGTGGATGGAGCCCTGCGACCGGGGATGAAAATTAAGGTCATGTCGAACGACCGGACGTTCGAAGTGATGGAAGTCGGCCAATTCACCCCGAAGAGGACGAAAAAGACCGAGCTGTTGACCGGCGAGGTCGGGTACCTCTGCGCGAACATGAGAGAAGTCGCGGACGTCAAAATCGGCGATACCCTTACGGACGCCGTGACGCCCACGAGCGCACCCTTCCCTGGGTATAAAGAAGTGAAGCCGCTGGTGTTCTGTGGGCTCTATCCCACCGACACGGCCCGGTACGAAGATTTGCGGGATGCGCTGGTCAAACTGCGGTTGAATGACTCTTCGTTTGTCTACGAACCGGAGACGTCGCTCGCCTTGGGGTTCGGGTTTCGATGCGGCTTCTTGGGTCTTCTGCACATGGAAATCATTCAGGAGCGGCTCGAGCGTGAATATAATCTGACGCTCCTCACCACCGCGCCGACCGTGGTCTATCGCGTGCGGACGACTAAAGGCGAGGTGCTGGAGGTCAATAACCCGGCGCAGCTTCCGCCTCCCAGCAGTATCGACTCATTTGAGGAGCCGTTTATTCTGGCGTCGGTCATTACGCCCGAACGCTACATGGGGGCCATCCTCAAGCTCTGTCAGGAGCGCCGCGGTATTCAGCGGAGCATACATTTTCTCGATCCGACGCGGGTGACGATCAGTTACGAGATGCCGCTGAACGAAGTCATTCTCGATTTCTACGATAAGCTCAAGTCGCGCACGCAGGGCTATGCCTCG
>JANYBU010000311.1 GCA_025360665.1 Nitrospira sp. | reverse complement strand
GACATCCCGCCGCGGACCACCCGCACCGCCTGGCGACGCAACAGGTGCAGCGCCGACGACTCCAATGTCCTGGCATCCGTTCGCCTGGGCATGCCAGCATGATAGCATACTACGCACTATTTAGTGAACTGATCAGTATGTGAGCGAAGGCTTAGGCAATGAGTCTCACATTTCCTGTCGACGCGAAACTCAAAGACGGCTCGCCGGTTCAATTGGTGCTGACCGACAACCAGGATATTGAGCCTCTGCGGAGCCTCTGCCAGATCATTGTCGAAGAGGGGGCGTCGTACCCGCATGACCATTTTCCGGACCAGGATGCCTTCATGGACTATTGGTTTCGCGCGGGAGGAATAATGGGGTCTGACCCCTAAATTTCGATCTATTCACGAGAGCAGTTAGCCAAAGCAAGGCCATAATCCCGCTCACCAGGAACGACCGGTTAATAGTATTGATTATCTATGGACCTTAATATTCTAAGTACTCTCACGGAGAGGCTTCGCGCGGAATCCATTGGAGACCCAGAGTGGGTCGAATCAAAGAGAGTCTTTGAGTATTCGACCCAAAGTGTAGAGGTCGTGACGGTCCTTAAAGTGGTACGGGCTGCGCAAGGGGTTCATGCCCTAGATCTACTCTGCCGTAGCGGGCTTTTCATCGACATGGGCGCCATTTATCGTTGCATAGATGACTGCAACTCAGAAGTATATTTCTTGCTCGAAACTTACCCTATCCAGTCGAGCGATGTTCAGAGGTTCGTAAAAGCGTTTTTTGCGACGACCATAGATAGCGACTTGTCTGCCAAGTCGGAGTATGTACTGACCAAGAAGATTCATAGCGCAGTTGCTCGCGTTATTACGAGCATGGAGCAACACGAGAGTACCCAGGCGAGATTGTCACGGGTATACAAAACATTCTGTGGTTATACGCATGCTAATTATTCAAACATAATGGAGGTTTATGGCGGCACCTATCCAGATCTTAGTTTTAACGTGGCAGGTGTTCCGTCCGTTCACCAGCGAGATGCACACATGGAAATCGTCGAGCAGGCCTATCTTTCGGTGCTCTACGCACTTGCTTTTATCGCGCAAAAACTAAAACTGAATAATTTGTTCATGGAAATCTGGTCTCATCATGAAAGTCTCAGCGTTTGAGTCCAGTGCCTATGTTTGTTTGCCTTAAGAGAAAGAAAAATGGTCGGGAGTCTTTTCTGATCGACCAGACCCGTTGAATTCCTGGACGGCGAAGGCTCAGTAAGATGAGTCTCACATTTCCCATCGACGCGAAACTCAAAGACGGTTCGCCGGTTCAGTTGGTACTGGCCGACAACCAGGATATTGAGCCTCTGCGACGGCTCTACCGGGTGATTGTCGAGGAGGGGACGTCGTACCCGCATGACCGGTTTCCGGATCAGGACGACTTCATGGACTATTGGATTCGCGGCAAGAGCACAGTGGCGGCTTATATGCCGGACCGTGCTCATGCAGCAGGCATGGTCGGGGCGTTCTACCTCAAGCCGAACTGGCCTGGGCGGGCTAGACAAGTGGCGAACGCCGGCTTTATCGTGGCGCCGGACTGGCGCAACAAAGGTTAGCCCGCATTATTCATGACGGTTCGTCGCGAAATCGCGCAGTCGCCGAGCGAGACAGGCGCGCGGAGCCGTGAGGGAGGGAAGCATACTTGAAACAGTATGTTGACCGACCGAGCGGCGAGCCCGCCTGCCTGGACGCCGGGCCACCGCGTCCAGGCTTGTCGTAGCGGCGAATCCGCGATTGCAGCAGAAGTGCTCATGAATAATGTGGGCCAAGTTGGCTGTTGGGCGCCACGATGCTGGCCTACGCCAGGCAGCTCGGCTACCGGAGCGTGATCTTCAACCTTGTGTTTTCTGAAAATGTGGTCGGACGCCGTCTCTGGAAAAAACTTGGCTTTAAAGAACTGGGCGTGATCCCCGGCGCGGTGCGGAAGAACGACGGGACTTATCAGGATTCGGTAATCATGTTTCGATCGTTGCTTGAAAGTTAGACTGACTCTTTTCATTGTTCCGAACTGGCTGTGGAAAAAATCTGTGCGCACGCCGGAATTTCATTGGTTTATAGGTCTGGGACAAACCCGGTCTGTCTGGTTCATCTGGTCTCTCTGGTTGGTCTGGTTCAACCAAATAAACAAGACAAACCAAACAAACCAATTAAACGAGACAGACCGAACAGACCAAATGAACAAGTCGGGCTGGCGGACTTTTTCAGCATCCGGCTAGAGGAGGAACGTAGTGCCGAGCGAAGCAACCAATGAAGCGACGCGCCGGGCATGGCGCGAGCTAGGGTTTTTCTGCGGTCGAAACGATGCTGCGAAAGAGTGGCGCATTGTCGGGTCGGTGAAGGGCTTGAGGAAGTTCGCATCCGAGATACGCAAGTACGCCTCCAATCCGGCGAACGATAGGCTGTCGGAATACACCCAGTTCGGACCGGCCATGAATCTCGAAGTGGGAACCTCGCATCAAACGGAAATCACTGAGCAGTGGATTGGAGGTCCGTTGGTGGAGCTTCTGCGTCTCGCGACGTTGATTGAGCAGAGCGCGCAAAACAATGTAGTCGGGAAGCGCATTGCGTTGCGCTCCAATTTCTCGCCCATGTCTCCGTACGAACTCATCTTGGAAGTCCACGATGACGCGTTTGATCCTGCCCTCGCCGACCCAACTTGCCGGTGAAATGCTACCGCCAGTTCTGGGGGACAGAATGCTCGCTGGCATGTCGATCGAGCTTACCGAGCAGTTTATCAGCCTCTTTCTTTTGTCGGTCTGCGAATTCCCTTTGAGGTGTGTTGAAGGCTCCCGTCTTGGTGAGATTTGTTGCGTAGTTCTTCCATACAGCGCGTAAGGAGTGAAATTCTTTGAAGAGGCCTCGCCACCATCGCTCGTTGTGCCCACCTGGCGAGTTCGGATCAGGAGACAGCTCTTCGAAGACAACCACCTGCTTTACAGGATCGATTTTAAACGAGTACTTGGACATGAAATCCATACCGATGAGTCCCTCCCATGAAGGAGATATTGAAGGGACAACAGTGGCAGGGATAAAACTATCCTTCGCTCCTCCCACCTGAACCTTATCAATGAAAGTACGGATCGCAGGAGTCCTTCCGCCGATGCCACCTGCTATGGTCAGGACCATTCCCTCGTCATTACCGAAGATTCCAAGTTTTTTTGCAAGCTGGGGTGAAAGAATCAAGCCAGGGGCGCCTGTGTCGATGAGCATAGGAACGGTCACAGAATCGTTGAACGTGACGGACACAATAACTCGTTGTGCTGCTCCCTCATAGGCTTCGAACGATACTTCATAACTATTGAGCTTGGGCTTCTCTCCCCAACTCTCAAGCATGCTCTGAAGTATGCGGCCGTCTGAGCCAGCGCGAGTTCCTTCCGAGTGAGATCGCTGCGGTAATTTCTCTTCTTTAAATTTCTCCAGCTTCGCTTGGCCTCGATACTTCGCTGGAACGGTGTCCAGAGAATCAGAGAAATGCAGCGTGCCTTTCTCATCTGTCCATTGCACCAAGTCTCCGGCGAACGCAGATGAAAAGAACGAGAGCAGAACCACGACGAGGGCACTTAGGGAAGTTATAGACATGCTCACCCCATTCTTCTGTCTTCTCGTGCAACCCGACGCCCATGCACAACGACGGCTGCCAACCACCAAGCTCCTATCAGACGTTCACCAGCTCTACTCCACCGCGAGTCCCGGCAGAGGTAACACAGTGCTGATAGGAGCCGATGTGACCATAGAAGCAGTTAGGTCCTAATGTGCCATGGACTCATGCCGAGAACTCTAGCAGAGAGCGGTTGTTTCACGAAGAAGAAAGCCAATACAACTTCGTATTACTATGTCATGTCCTGGAATGAGGGGCCGGCATGAACACTGACTTAGCGGAAGGCTGCACGTCCGTCAAAGCGATCCGGTCACGAGGTTTGTAGTCGAGGCGGGCTTCGTCGGCTGAGGTGTTGTCGCCGTTCACCTGATGACAAAAGGCACACGTTGAGTTATCATGCGCTGTGAAGACATAGCGTTGGAATGAGGAAAAGAACGAGCAACTCAAGCAGTCAAGAGGGGTTTCATTTGAGGACGTCGTTCTGGCCCTTGAATCGGGCGGGCTTCTTGACGTGCTTGCCCATCCGAATCCGAGGCGATATCCGAATCAAAAAATGTTGGTTGTGCTTGTGATGGAGTATGTGTATCTCGTACCCCACGTCGAGGGGCCTGAACACATCTTTCTCAAGACGGTCATCCCGAGCCGAAAGGCCACGCGGGACTATGGTAGAAGAGGTGGAAAATGAAGAAGAAGTTGGATCAAGACGAAAAAGACATTCTCGCTCAATATGAGCGCGGTGAGCTCAAGTCAGTTGTTACCTCAGAAGCGTCATTGCGACGATATCGAGAGTACGCGCGAGCCACGTTGTCAAAAAACCAACGCGTTAATATCCGTATGTCTTCGCTGGACCTCGCTGATATTCAGGCCCGAGCGGCTGAAGAGGGCATCCCATACCAGACGCTCATGGCGAGTGTGCTGCACAAGTTTGCGACTGGACGTCTACGCGAACAGCGATCGAGCTTGACGTTGCCTGCGAGACGGACGGCACGCAAGCGCACCGCTGCATAGCGTGTTCCAGGAGATTCAGCCATGACCATCAAGTATTTTCAGGACACCGACACGCTTCACATAGAATTCAGAACCGCAGAAGTGGCAGAGACTAGGGATCTCGATGAGAACACCCAGCTCGATATCGACAAAGACGGAAATATCTGCGCCATGACCATTGAACATGCCAAGGAGCGAGCGGATATTCCAAATTTCTCCTTCAGGCAGATCGGAGCCTAACTAAGGCAGGGCTGCTAGTGGGAACGGGCGTTTGCGAATTTTTTCATCATGGCTGAACTCGTCGAACGCATCACTGCCAATCCAGCACAGTGCGGAGGGCGGCCCTGCATCCGTGGAATGCGGATTCGGGTGATCGACGTGCTCGATCTTCTTGCGGCTGGGCTCACTCAGCAGCAAGTTCTCGAAGAACTGCCGGATCTCGAAGCGGAAGATATCTCGGCTTGCCTTCGATTCGCCAGCAGCCGACTCAATCACCCAATTCTCGCTGTGTGAAGATATGAAGAGGGGGGCATGCGTCAGAAACCTTTTCTCAACTCGAGTGAAGTGGGTTTGTCCTGACGAAAGTATTGTCGGACCAACGTCTCCACCGAGCGGAAATGTCGATCCGGCAGGTTTTTGAATCGCCGTTTGCAGTCGAGTAGGGCTTCCGCCACGGTTGCGAAAGGTTGGATTGTGGTCAAGAGGTGATCGTAGTAGTCCATCAGCTTGAGTTCGACCGTCCTCGTGAGGGAGGGATCGCCTGCCAACGTCGCCGCAGCTTGGGCCTGGTTGCCGTTAGCTTCGACAAGTGCCTGGAAGCTGAGGCCCTTCAATCGTTGTGTGACGGTGCTTCTATCCCAGCCTAACGTCTTTGCCGTTGCCTGCATGTCGAATCCATGCTGTCGCAGACAATTCAATACTGCCGTATCGCTGGCCGGGTCGGGAAGAATCTGTGACGGCTTGGCTTGACCAGCGGGCGATGCGGATGCGTTGCCGAGTCGCAATGATTCTTTGGTGAGCAAAGGTCCGTCGTTGAGCGCGATGGCCTGTTCTAGGCAATGCCGGAACTCCCGCACGTTGCCCCTCCACTCGTGCTCCACCAGGGCGCGTAGCGCCTCGTTTGAAAGCTTCGGTACCGGCTTGCCCATCTGACCGGCGATCTCGGTGAGAAAGATCGCCGCGAGGATTAGTACGTCGCCGGTCCGTTCGCGCAGCGGCGGCAGCCGGAACACGAGACCTGTCAGGCGGAAATAGAGATCCTCGCGGAACCAGCCTTCGGAGACGCCGCGCTGCAGGTCGCGATTCGTCGCGGCCACGATACGCACATCTACCGTCGTCGGGATCGTCGCACCGACACGATAGAACGATCTTTCCTGTAACACCCGCAGCAACTTGCTCTGGTGGTCCAGGCGTAGATCACCGATTTCGTCCAAGAAGATCGTGCCGTGGTTCGCCAGCTCGAAATAGCCGCGCCGGTCTGCTGTGGCCCCGGTGAAGCTGCCTTTGCTATGGCCGAAGAGTTCGCTTTCGAAGAGCTCAGGGGAGATGGCCGCCATATTGACGGCGATGAAGGTCTTGCCGGTCCGTGGACTGAGCCGGTGGACCGCCCGGGCGAATAGTTCTTTCCCGGTCCCCGGTTCGCCGAGTACAAGGACCGTCAGAGGCGACTTGGCCCCTTTCTTGAGATCCCGATAGAGGCGCAAGAGGCCGGCGTCTTGGGTGATGATGCCTAGCTGCCGGCATTCGTCCCTGAGGCGATCGAGTTCCACATCGCCTATCGCGAGGGGCTCACTCGTGGCAGCGCGCAGACTGTGCAATTGCTGTTCGAGCCCTTCCAGTTTTCTGCGTGCTTCTTCTTCCTGTGTCTGGGCATCGGCGAGCTGTGTGCGAAGTAGGTCTGTTGAGCGAGTAAGCTCTTCCTGCCGGCCGGTGGATTGCGTGATGGCGGTTCGCGCGACGGCGAGATCTTCCTGCAAGGTCTCTGCACGGGTCTCGCGCAGGACTAAGGCTTCACGCACGGCGGCGGCTTCCTGCTGCAGGCGGAGCATGTCCTGTTCCAAGAGCATCAGCCGCTGATGAGCGGTGAGGTGACTCCAAATGGTCGTGCCGACGAGTACCAACAGGGCGGCCGTCAGAGGCATGGCAAGGGGAAGCACCAAGTGGGCTGCGACGAGCGCGAGAAGAATGAGGGCTCCATATGTGGCACTGGCCATCCCGGCAAAGAGCAAGCTGGTCGTGCCTCGGAACTGAAGCAGGAGCCAGGCGACCAACCCGGCTACGAGCAGCGTGATCAAAGAGTGGCTGGCTGCGCCGAGTTGGTAAAGCCGGTTGTCGGTCAGCAGCATGTTCAAGACGTGGAGATGGACCACCGAGCTGGTGACCGTCTGTCCCGTGGACAAGAGTGAGCTTCCCCCCGCGATCGGGTTTGGAAGAAACACGACAACCTTGCCGTTGAACCACTCGGTGAGCCGATCGCTCTCGTGATGCTCGATGGCGTTCCAGACGGATGACATAGGGACCGTTGGGAAGGCGTCGATCGTTCCATTGCCGACATAGTTGACCAAGAGCGAGGCCGTGCCTCCTTCTGAAAGAGACGGCTTCATCGGTGAGGTTTGTTGTTGAAATGCCTCGTACAGTGCAATCCCGAAGGCTGGGACGGATTGCCTGTCACCGGTTGCCGCCACAGGCACTGCTCGTGCGACGTGATCGGAATGGGCTGTGACCAGCAGATGGCCCACGATGGTTGTGTTCGAGGCAAACGTCGCGTCAGGGCTCTGCACCACGACGATGGGGCCGGCGGTGCTTATGGCTTCCAGCAGCAGGGCATCGCTCGCCGCCCCGCCGAGCTGCGCCGGGCTGGCATGGTCGAGGCGATGATCGAGGCCGATCGCGAGGGCTCCGGATTCATGCGCGCTGGTCAGTAGGCGTGCGAAGATGGCCCGGTCCCATGGCCCGGTGCCGAACTCTTCTTCGCTGGCCGGATCCCGTGTGACGATGAGAAGGGACGGACTTACCGGGATGGGTGCGCGATCGGTCAACCAGAAATCGTACGCAGCCCAGTCCAGAGCCGTGAATGTGGTTGAGGCTGCGGCCCACAGACCGAACGCCAGGACAGTCGCAAGCAGCCCCATGGCACCGGCTTGGAGCCAGGAGGAGCTGAGAAATTGTCGCCACAGGCGTGAGGTATCAAACATGATTATTTCCTAGGAGTCTGCGGAGAAACTGTTGTGGCTCGGTGAAAATTCAATTATCCCAATTTTTCGGACAATAAGATAATGTCACGCAGGATGCTCAAAAAGGCCGTTCAGCAAGGCCGCAGCGAGCGAAGAGGCGAGGCGTACGCTTCGGTATGTTGAGCCTCTGAGCGATGCGAGAACGCCGCTGGCGGACTTTTTCAGCATCCTGCTAGCGTCCTGCAATCTCGTCCAGGATGGCTTTCGCTTCCTGCTTGGACAGCCCCTTCAACATCGTCTTGGCTTTCTGCAAATCCGGCGTGACACCGAGGCCTTTGCCATAGATGCGTGCCAGCGCTTTCTTTGACGGGATGAAACCATCGGCAGCGGTGGTAGCAAAACACGCCAGGATGCGCCTGTCGAATTGAGCGAGGCGGGTATCGAGGCCGGTTTCATACAGGCGCGCCAGTTCGTCCTGCGCAGTCTCGCTTAGCGCAAAGGCTTCGGCAAACAGGGCCGTGATTCCGTTGGAGGCTTGGCTGTCTTTGAGCAGGGCGATGCCCAAGGATTCGCTCGCGTCGCTCCTGACTGTACCCGGGTAATCAGCCCAGAGTTCGTTGCGATACTGGCTGAAGGCCTCGATCGCGTCTTTTCGACGTCGCTCAGACTGGTCGGGCGATAGTGCTTGGCGGCGAAGCTGTGAAAGAGATTCCGCCGCGCGCTGCTGGCCGAACTCGACGGCGTTGGTCCACCAGCGGATCGCCAGCGGCAGATTCTTTTCGACGCCCTGTCCGTTGCGATACGCGTTCCCCATGAAGTACTGCGCCTGCGGAACCCCGCCGATCGCCGCTTCCTCCATAAATTGTGCCGCTTCCTGATGCCGATTCGTCAGCTTCAAGACCAGCGCAAGGCGATAGCGGGCGTCGGGGAAATTCGGTTGCAGTTCCAACGCTCGGCGATAGGATTGGATCGCGGCTGTGAGATGGCCCAGCGAGTACTGGACACTGCCCAAGCTGTAATGCGCGTGTGTTAATTCGGGATCGAGCAGGATGGCTTCCATCAAGGCTATGGCAGCCGCATGCCCATCTTGCTTGGCCAGCAGTATGACACCGAGTTGCAGATAGGCTCTGGCGTCGTTTGACCTGAGCTTGAGCGCTACGCGGCATTCATCGAGCGCGGCATCGAGATCACCGATGCGGTAGAGCCCTTGTGCCAACTTCAGCCGGCCGTCTGCGCTGTTCGGCGATACACGGACTGCGTTGCGCAACTCTCCCAGCACCATCACGGCGTCCTCGGGCTCGTGCGGCAAGAGTTCTGGGAGCCTGTGCTCATCAGCAGGCACTGGAGCAGGCGAGGTTTCGGAAGAGGGCGGTGGGGTCTCGATCACTGGGGGCGGCGCGTTTTCTGGCGCTTGCGCGAACGATGAATGGACGGGGAACCGTGTGATGAAGGACGCGAACAAGAGGGTCACAAGCACCAATCGACGACGCATCGGAAACCTGTGACCCTCCGAGTCTGTTGTCAAAGTGACACGTATTATATCACCGAATTGGTGGCGGTGGGTCTGGTGGAATTCGTTGAAGGGAGCGGCGATTCGTGATTCAGCGGGCGTTCTGAATGGCCTGCTGCAGGCGCTGGACTGTGCTCTGGAGATCAGGCCCTGAACGAAGCATGGGCTGATGCTGCACCTGCCACACTGGTTCGAGGGGGGCCGGGTCGCCGGCCAGTCGGGGAATCACATGCCAGTGGATGTGGGGGAGTTGGTTGCCGAGGAGTTCATAGTTGATCTTCTTGGCCTCATAGACCTGCGCGACAACCTTGGCGACCAGGTTCACTTCCTCCATCAACTGAATCCGTTCCGTGGGAGCCAGATGAAACAGCTCGGTCGCGTGGCGTTTGAACACGACGACGGTCCAGCCGGAGAAGAATTGATCCTCGTGCAGGTAGGCCTTGGAGAGGCCGAGATCCGCAATGAAATGGTCTTCTCTCGGCCAGTTGCCTTGGCAGGCCTTGCACGTGGGATCCGTCATGGCTGGTTGGCTTTGCGCCATTCTTCTTCTGTCACCACTCCCTTTTTGATCAATAACTGAATCAGCTTGTCGACGGAGTTGCGACTAGATGCTGCCGGCTGAGAGGTAGCAGTCTGGCTTTGCTTTGGTTCCGGCGGCGGACGTTTTTGCCCGAGCACTTTGAAGGAAGGTGTGAAGACTGAGAGGTAATCCTTGTTCCTGAGGCTGACGGTGGCCGGGAGGCTGTCGGTGAGCGAGCCGAGGTCCGGGGTCAAGCCAACTGGAATGCGGAAAAATGGTTTGCCGTCGTCGGTTTCGCCGTCCTGCCCCAGCACGTCAAACCGTTTGAGGAAGGATTCGCCTGTTAACCCTTCTCGGTCTTCACCGGCAAGGTTGGTAATCTTATCGAGGACGATCACCAGTGAGTCGGCGATCAGCACATCAGACGTGTGGTTCCTGACACTGACGTCGTAGCGGTATTCGCTCGTAAAGTTGTCGCGGCTTTTGAGCGTGACGACGACTGAGGCCTTGCCGGTCAGCTCAGTGAGTTGATCCAGCGGCCCGGCACTGCTTTCGGGCACCATCGGCCACACCAGACCGAGTAGGATGACTGCGCAACTCAGCCGCCAGAGAGTCATATTTCTCGACATGGTTGCCTTCCAAGATTGTGAGAAACGCCTCGCCCTCAACTGGTCTGAGCATAGCAAAGATCGTCGGGTTGAGCGAGCCTTCTGCGCGTTAGATCACCTTGACAGTCGCTTTCCGCGAACGCTATTCTCGCCGCAGTTGGAGTTGTGCTCAACCCTTCCACTGTCACCACGAATGACATCCATTTCACGACGTGCCCCGCTCCTGGTTCCCCGTGCGCTCCTGTCCCGGTTGATGCGTCTCTACGATTACCCGCATCCTGTTCACCCTGGCAGGATCATTCGCGGGTACGATCGTCCACATGCGGCGCGGACTGCGCGCATGTGTGCGGCGGTGGCCACGGCGCTGGGCCATGGAGCCGAGCGGGTCCGTCAGTATCAGATCGCTTGTTTGTTGCATGACTTGGGCCGTGCTGGGCTCGATCGCCAACTCTTCGGGAAGATTTGGTCCTGGGCCAAGGAGCGCGGGATTCCGACAAGACCGCGCGAATGGAGAGCCATACACCCGGAGACGGCCTATGGGCGCGAAACAGAGGCCTTTCTCCGATGCTATCGAAAAGATCTTGAGACCGATGGCATTGCGATGACTGCCTGGGCGAAGGAACAGGTCGAGATGCGGCTGGGATATTCGCGCCGGCTTACCAGTCGGCTGCGTACGGTTCGACCAGCCATCAAGAAGATGGGGGTGCCCTGGGCGCCTTGGATGCAGCAGGTGATGCTCTACTATTACTATCCAGAGAAGCTGGCGTCTGCCAAGCCCTGGGTCAGGCAGTTGGCGGAGATTCTTGTCGCCTGCGAGCAGTTTGAAGCCTACAGCAACCAGCGCCGCGGACGGGACTACTATGTGCGGAAGAAGGAAACGTTGGTCGATGCCTTTGCCTATTTGGAGACGTTGCAGCAGGATGGCATTTTGAGTGGCGCGGTGCTGGGGGCCTTGCTCCGGTTGACGGCGCAAGGCGAGTTCGATGCAATTCTGGAGGAGGCTCGTGGCTGTGCCTTTACGCGGGGCGAGCGACGAGCCCTCCGAGCGATGGAGTCATAAGATGGCGGTCAAGACGGTGTCGTTGCGTCTCACCATGCAGGGGAACACACAGATCGAAAATATTACGAAGTCCGTGGTCGCCGCCCTGGCGGGCACCGGGCTGTTGGCCGGGATCGTGACGGTGTTCGTCAAGCACACGACCGCGTCGGTGATGATCATCGAAGATGAACCTGGTATCAGGGCCGATACTAAAGCATTTTGGGATCGCGCCGTGCCGGCCGATCCGGCCTGGCAGCACAATACGAGGAATGCCGGTGAAGACAATGGCCATAGCCACTTGCGAGGTCAGCTGCAAGGGCCATCGGTCACCATTCCCTTCCTAGACGGGGCGATGTTGCTGGGGACCTGGCAACAGATTGTCGTCGTCGATTTCGATACTAGATCCCGGACGAGGGAACTCATATTCCAAATCATGGGGGAATGATCAGGATGAAAGGGCGAGTCGGACAAGTCTGGCCTGTCGTTTTGGTGGGACTCTTGCTCATCAGCCTCTGGCCTGCCTTGTCGATGGCGGAGTGGGGGAAGCCGCTGGGCGGGACCTACGACGGGCCTGAAGGAAGGCCGCGCGTCGTGACGCCCTCTCCCGCCGAGTTGGGCTCGGATGAGCGGGCCACGATGTCCGTGTTCGAGCGGGCGACGAAATCCGTGGTCTTCATCGCGAATACGGCGATTCAACGAGACCCCTGGTCGTTCAATCTCTTTGAGGTCCCGCAAGGGTCCGGATCGGGTTTCGTCTGGAACAAGCAGGGGCACATCGTCACCAATTTTCATGTCGTCTACGGGGCAAATTCCGTCACCGTTACGCTGGCAGACCGGACGGAGCATAAGGCCACGCTGATCGGTGCCGACCCCGATCACGATGTGGCGGTGCTGCAGATTCGTGCGCCTGAAGAGGCGCTCTCGCCCCTCACCGTCGGGTCGTCGCAGGACTTGCGCGTCGGACAGAAAGTATTGGCGATCGGGAATCCGTTCGGCCTCGACCATACGTTGACGACCGGAGTCGTGAGTGCATTGGGACGGACGATTAAGTCCATGTCGAATCGGACGATTGATGGAGTCATTCAGACCGATGCCGCCATCAATCCGGGAAATTCCGGAGGGCCACTGCTCGATAGCGCCGGTCGATTGATCGGCGTGAATACCCAGATTGTAAGCCCAAGCGGGGCCTTCGCGGGAATCGGTTTTGCCGTGCCGGTCGATACGGTCAACCGCATCGTCCCAGAGTTGATCAAGCACGGTAAGCTCATCCGTCCTGGCTTAGGGGTCTCGCTCGTTCCCGATGCGATGGCCAAGCAGTGGGGGATCAAGGGGGTGATTATCGGCAAGGTGTCGCGTGGCAGCGGGGCTGAACAGGCCGGCTTGAAGGGCGCGCGCGAGACCGTCGCCGGCCGCGTGGAGCTGGGCGACATCATCACGGCAGTCGACGGCAAGCTGGTCGTGACCCTGGACGAACTGATGGGCGTGATGGAACGGCACAAAGTCAACGATCAGGTCGCGGTCGAAATCTTACGGGGGAACCGCCGGGAACATGTATCCGTGACCCTCCAAGCCGTCAATTGAGGGGTTAGCCCGCATTATTCATGAAGGTTCGTCGCGAAAGCGTGTAGACGCGAAGCGAGACGGGCACTTGGAGGCGTGAAGCCCTGAGG
>JANYBU010000305.1 GCA_025360665.1 Nitrospira sp. | reverse complement strand
GAGATCATGGGGGTTGTCGATCAGGACATCCAGGATGTCATCCTGTCGCTTCAGCGGGAGCCAGTGGTGTCTGCGAAGGTAATCGTGACTGAGATTATTGAGGAGTTGGGGATCAGCCAGGGTCCGTGCGTCGTACGGAATATAGGGGCAGTCGAAGAATGTGCTCAGTGTCTTGCCGTGCGCCGCTTTCGGGATTCGATACTTCTCGATCAGCAGGCCTTCCAAGTCGGTCGATCCCTGCAGGGACTCCTGAACAGCCTTCACGAGATCCGCCTGGCGGATGAAGCCCTCGTGGATCAAGGGATCGTAGGCACGTGGTTCGATGGTCTTGTGGGCCGACTTCTGCATTGTTCCTATTTCGTGGGTCCTGGAAGGAGCACGATGTGCGCTCCAGTGCACTATTGGCCGGTCGTCACAACGGTAAGTATAGATGTATTCTCGCCGTGCACAACGAATATCAAAAAGAAGCACGATCCTTCGTAGGCCTATCGGACGCGGGAACGGGCAACAAGCTTGTGAGGGGATGCTGAGGCTGTGGAATCGGGTTGACGACATCGAAGATGAGCGAATAATCGGAGTCGCGGCAGTTTATTCTCGAACACCGGGGCGAGCAAGGCGCCCTCCGCAAGATCGCCATGCAGGTGTTTACGGGAGCGCCTGCCCGCTGCACTAATCCAAGGCTCAGGGCGAATGCCGATATTTCTTCGGCGATCAATTGATTGAGCGCGAGCTTGAGGGTCGCGGCCTTCCCGACAGGACCGACCAGAGGCGGCTCCCGACTCAGCGAACGGAACAGCGGACCCCCTTGGACAAGCTGTTCTTCGGTCCCACTGACCATGACAAAGAGTGCCCGGCTTGTGCTTCGGCAAGGCTTCCCAGTACCGGTGCTTCGCATACGATCCGCCGACTCGTTGGATCTCGGCCTGCAGGGCCATGCTCTCTTCCTGAGCGATGGTTCCCATCTGGATCACGATTTTACCGCGGAGGACTGCCAACGAGGTGGGTGTCAGCAGGACGGCACGGATCGCCGCCGCATCGGCCAACATGAGGATGACACAGTCGGCTTTGGCCATCGCCTGCTCCAGCTGCGTGACCACAGTGATGCCGCATGCCTAGAGGGGAAGTGCCATTGGCGTGGTTCGGTCATAGACCGTGACAGTGTGGCCGACTGAATGGAGTTGTTCGGCGATGGCTCGACCCAACAGACCGGTTCCCATAGGCGATGGTCATGGAGTGGCTTGCTTTTTTTCGGGTTGCGAGCGGGCCTGTTCGGCGTAGGTCTGGAGGTTGGCACGCAGGTCCTTGTCGGACGTGGCAGCCACAGCGATGACGCCACGAAGCCTCGGTGACGGTCGATTGAAGGCGAAGGGCTTCCCGGCCGCGTCGCTGATGGCGCCGCCACTTTCTTCGATGAGCAAGACTCCGGCCGCGAGATCCCATTCGTTTTCCGGCTCGATGGTGAAGACGGCCTGGACGCGACCGGCCGCGGCCAGGGCCAGTGCGTTGGCGATGGAGTACATGGGGCGGCACTGAGTGGTCTCGGCGAGCGTCGACCATCGGTTGATCCGGAATTCCCGCGCATTGACCATGATAACGGGATTGAAGTCATGCGCGGTCGAGAGTGTGACGCGTGCGCCGTTCAAGAACAGTCCGCCGCCGCGCACCGCGGTGAAGAGTTCGTCGGTCGAGGGATTGAGGATCGCGGCGACAACCGGTGCGCCTCGTTCGACCAATGCGGCAGAGATGCAGAACTCCGGCATCCGATTCATCAAGGCCTTCGTGCCGTCGATGGGGTCCACTATCCAGACGCGCGCATGGGTGAGTCGAGCCGGATCGTCGGGGGACTCTTCCGAGAGCCATCCATCCTGTGGAAATTCCCGGCACTGCATCTCATGCAGGATGCGGTTGACCTCGTGGTCCACGGTGGTGACCGGCGAATGGTCGGACTTCGTCTGCACCTCGAAACCATCTCGGACCAATTCACGCACCTTCGCGCCGGCCTTCCGGACCGCTTCGACCAACACTTCCAATTCTCGTTCCATGTTGCATGCCTCGCAGAGTGGAGCAGGCAGAGTAGCAGGTATCGCTGGATCGGCAAAGAAGAAAGACGGCAGCCGGTGACCCGCGCCGACGGTCCTCTTGACCATCGCAGAGAACCTGCGTACAAGCAGGGTGTCCTGCGAGGTCTCTACCGATGAAGCTGGTCCAGAAACGATCCAGAAAGACGGGGCTTCCCCCGGGCACCCTTGTCCATATCGGCGAGAAAAAAACGGACAAGGTCACGATCACTGCCTTCAACTATGCCGGCACTCGCTGCGACGAACGCCAGGACCCGTCGCCCGATGTGCTTGCGCCACCGACCGATGAGTCTGTCACCTGGGTGGATGTCGGGGGCGTCCACAAGATGGACATTCTGGAATCGTTCGGGAAGCAGTTCCAGCTCCATCCCCTGCTCCTCGAAGATATTGCCAACACCGATCAGAGGCCGAAACTCGACGACTATGAGACCTGCTTGTTCCTGGTGATGAAGATGCTCTCAGTCACCGACCGACAGGATATCATTGTCGAACAAGTGAGTCTGGTCTTCGGACGGAACTTTGTGCTGTCCTTCCAGGAAAACGGGACCGACGTCTTCACACCGGTGCGGGATCGTCTTCGTGGGGGTAAGGGACGCCTGCGGCATTCCGGGGCCGATTATCTGCTCTATGCACTGGTCGATGCGATTGTGGATCAATACTTCGCTGTGTTGGAGGTGTTAGGCGAGAAGATCGAAGCGCTGCAAGATCTGGTGGTCAGCGATCCTAAGCCGGAGACACTGCGCCAGATTCACGCCCTCAAACGGCAGTTGCTGTTTCTGCGGCGGGCGGTGTGGCCACTCCGTGAAGCGACGAACAATCTCTCCCGATCGGAATGCCCCTTCTTACAGGAATCGACGAAGGTATTCTTCCGCGATGTGTACGATCACGTGGTTCAGATCGTGGATACCATCGAGACGCTTCGCGAAATGGTCTCAGCCAGTCTCGATATCTATCTGTCGAGCATCAGCTATCGGCTGAACGCGGTGATGAAGGTTCTGACGATCATTACGACGATATTCATGCCGCTGACCTTCATCGTCGGTATCTACGGGATGAATTTCGAGCACATGCCGGAGCTTAAATGGGAATGGGGCTACCCGCTGGTGCTTGGCGTGATGGTAGTGATCGCGATCGGCATGCTGGGATTTTTCAACCGGAAGAAGTGGGTTTAGCCCGCATGATTCATGAAGGCTTCTGCTGCAATCGTCGGTCCGCTGCTACGACGAGCCTTTGGCCGGCAAGCTCGCCCTCCCTCACCCTCCCCCCTAGTATGGGGGAAGGATGGGTGGGGGACGACGAACCGTCATGAATAACGTGGGCGAAGGGAGGGAGTGATGAAGAGGCGACGGTTTCCCACCGTCACGATGGGCGCGCTGGTGCTTGGCGGGCTGCTCGTCGCAGGCGGTGGCAGTGCAGACGCACCAGCGGGCGCGCAAGGAGTGCCGACCGAGCTGTCGGGCGTCACCCAAAACTTGAACAACGCTCTGCCGGCAGCGCAACGGTTCGTCATCCTGCCGGCCTTCCACAGCGATGCGGTGTTGGATAAAGAAACCGGCTTGGTCTGGGAGAAGTCCCCGCAGACGACGACTGCCAGGTGGAGCGTGGCCCGCCGCACCTGCATCGAGAAAACTGTCGGAGGCCAGAAAGGTTGGCGGCTGCCGTCCATGCCAGAGTTGAGCAGTCTGGTGGATCCCTCCGTGGCCCCTCCGGGCCCGACCCTGCCACCGGGCCATCCGTTTCTGGCTGTCCAGTCAGCCGTCTATTGGACGGCGGCGAAGGTTGCCGAGGATCCTTCAGGCGCGTGGGGCGTGCATTTCGGCTTGGGCGGCGGTGCGACCTTCATCAATTGGGCCCACAGCGTCCAAGTTTGGTGTGTTCATGGTGGCATGAATGCGGATCGGTAATGTCGGGCGTCTTAACAAGGTTACTATGTCCCGCTGTTTTCAGCGGGGAACCCAGCCCGGACTATTCATGAATACCTGCTCCGTCGTCCGATCCTCTCGCCCGGCGGGGCTTTTCTCGTTCAGCCTCCTCGACGGACTGCCTGTACGCCTACGTCGGCCTTACTTGCGAGAAGCCCCGGCGGGCTTCGGTCTCGAACGCCTCGCGACGGCATTCATGAATAGTCCGGGCTTGAGCTGGAGTCGAGAGAGGCGGGAGTTTATTCAGCGACCTCGACGCGGTCGACGAAGTAGGCGGTCTCTCCGAAGCAGGTCGTCGGGAGGTAGCGATACTCTTTATAGTGAAGCACCAGCCGTTTCCCCATCACTTGGGTTAGCTGTGACGCAACCTTGTCATCCCGGACGGTGAACTCCCAGAGCACCGGCGCGAGCCCTGGCACGGTGGTCATTGCCAACTCGCCCTCGTGAGTCTTGCAGACCCACCCCTTCTTGGAAAATTTCTGAATATAGCCGGCTCGGTTTCCGTCTGAGTAGCCGTAGTTGAAGGCGACGAGCAGATAGGCCGTGCCGATGAAGCACAAGAACACGAGCATCAGAAAGAGCTTTTTCATCAAGCTCTTCCTAGGTTATGGCGAAGATCCGTGAATAACCAGGGAGCCTCGGCTTTCCGTCGAGTCTCGTAGGCGGCGATGGCTGCCTCGTGTTGCAACGTCAATCCGATGGCGTCGAGACCCCGATACAAGCAGTCTTTTCGGAATGGGTCGATCTCGAAGCGACAATGAGTATTGTCCGGGGTGGTCACTGTCTGGTTTCCGAGGTCCACCGTCAGGTGGTACCCGGGCGTCGCCAGGACGTCTTTCATCATCGCCAGGACCTCGTCGGCCTTCAACACCACGGGCAGCATGCCGTTTTGGAAGCAGTTGTTGTAGAAGATGTCGGCGAAGCTCGACGCAATGACACAACGGAAGCCCTGGTCGAGGAGCGCCCAGGGGGCATGTTCACGCGACGATCCGCACCCAAAGTTATCGCGTGTCAGGAGAATCGTCGCGCCCTGAAATCGCGGTTGATTCAAAAAGAACGCCGGGTCCTGTGAACCGTCCTTCTGTTTACGCCAATCGTAGAACAACCCTTCGCGGAGCCCGGTCCGCTTGATCGTCTTCAGAAATTGCTTCGGGATGATTTGATCGGTATCGACATTGACGCGGTCCAGTGGCGCGACCAGACCAGATATTTGCGTGAAAGCTTGCATCTGGATTCCTCTATTGTTTCATTGAGTCATTAACAATTGTTTCATCGGCAAAATGATTCAATGAGTACATCGTCAATTTCATCAGGACCAATGGCGAATGTCGACGAAATGACCCTCGACTGCCGCGGCTACTGCCATCGCGGGCGACACGAGATGGGTCCGGCCGCCGGCCCCCTGGCGCCCCTCGAAATTTCGATTGCTGGTCGAGGCGCAGCGCTCTCCGGGCTGAAGCACGTCGGCATTCATCGCCAGACACATACTACAGCCGGCCTCCCGCCACTCGAATCCCGCCTCTTTGAACAGTCGGTCGAGCCCTTCCTGTTCAGCCTGCTGTTTCACCAGGCCCGAGCCCGGCACCACCATCGCCCGCACTCCCGTGGCGACGCTCTTGCCCTTGGCCAAGTTGGCCGCAAGGCGGAGGTCTTCGATGCGTGAGTTGGTGCAGGACCCGATGAACACGGTATCGATTTTGATATCTGTCATAGGCATGTTCGGGATGAGGCCCATGTATTCCAATGCCCGCTCAGTGGCCTGGCGCTGGTTCTCGTCGGTGATCGTACGCGGGTCCGGTACTCGTTGATCGATGCCGGTCACCATCCCGGGACTGGTGCCCCAGCTGACTTGCGGCGCGATGTCCTCGGCCCGCATCGTGACGGTCATATCGTATGTCGCGTTCGCATCGGTTTTTAGATATTGCCAGACTTGCACGGCCTGTTCGAACAGCTCTGCCTTCGGAGCCAACGGACGTCCTTTGATATAGGCGACGGTCTTCTCGTCCGGTGCGACCATCCCGGCGCGCGCGCCAGCCTCGATCGACATGTTGCAGAGCGTCATGCGCCCTTCCATGCTGAGGGCGCGGATCGCCGAGCCCGTGTACTCGATGACATAACCGGTACCGCCGGCTGTGCCGATTTTTCCGATGATTGCCAGAATAACGTCCTTCGCCGAACAGAGCTTAGACAGCGCCCCGTCGACGCGGACCTCCATGGTCTTGGGTCGTTTCTGCACCAAGCATTGGGTAGCCAATACATGCTCCACTTCGCTGGTGCCGATGCCGAAGGCCAACGCGCCGAACGCTCCATGTGTCGACGTGTGCGAGTCGCCGCACACAATGGTCGTCCCCGGCAGGGTAAAGCCCTGTTCGGGCCCGATCACGTGCACCACGCCTTGACGGATGTCGTTCATGCCGAAGAGCGTGATGCCAAAGTCACGGCAATTCCCCTCAAGCGTCCGGACCTGTACCGCACTGAGGGGATCGGTGATGCCCAGGGTCCGGTCGGTCGTGGGGACATTGTGATCCGGCACCGCTAATGTGGCACCAGGGCGTCGAGGCCGACGGCCCGAGAGCTTGAGCCCTTCAAAGGCCTGCGGCGACGTGACTTCGTGGACCAGCTGACGATCGATATAGAGGAGGGTGGTCCCGTCCGGCTCTGCGCGGACGACGTGAGACTCCCAGATTTTGTCGAAGAGGGTTTGACCGGCCATGGTAACTCCTCAATGATTGGTCTCCCTCGAACGCGCTCATCCGAGAGGAGGCACATTATACAGAGTCCTCCTATGGTCTGTACAAGAGTCCTTACCATATTCTTGTGTTGACCGAACGGACGTGGTACATCGCGTGGTCGGTGAGTTCGAGGCCCTTTCCCTGCGATTGCCACGGAGGATTGTGCCGTGACTTCTCAAATATGGACGAATCCTGCCATCGTCGAATGGTCGCAACTGCTCCTCAACAGTTTTCGTTACTGGACTACCCGTGAACTGCTCGAGCGAGTGGGAGATTCAGACTGTCAGGCCCACAAACTCTTCCGGTCTTCCTTTGTCGTCGTATCTCACGGGATCGAAGAGGATCCTCTCCTCAATTACGGGAATCAAGTCGCATTAGAGCTATGGGAGTTGACCTGGGAGAAACTCATCAAGACACCGTCGCAGCTGACGGCTGAGCCGATCAATCGAGCCGAGCGGGAATGGATGTTGGAGCAAGCTAGAACACGTGGCTATCTCGACACCTACCGAGGTGTGAGAATTACTTCAACCGGCCGCCGCTTTCTCGTCGAGAACGCCCTCATCTGGAATGTCGTGGATGCAAAGGGACAGAGAGTCGGGCAAGCTGCCACCTTTTCGCAATGGACCTGGTTGACCTAGCAGGATGCTGAAAAAGTCTGCCAGCTTCGTTCTCGCATCGCTCAGAGGCTCAACGTACCGAAGCGTACGCCTCGCCTCTTCGCTCGCTGCGGCCTTGCTGGACAGGCTTTTGAGCATCCTGCGAAGTGTGTTCCTATTGTCCAAGAGGTACAGACCATTTAAAGTCAGGCGTGCCCATAGAGTTTTTCCGTAGCCTGCTAGGGTCTGTCCACGCGTCGGTGAGCCTGCGGTCGTTCGGAGACGCAAGGCCGCAAGATAAATCAGGGTTGATTATGTCCGGAGATCGAGAGGGCTTCGGTGGACGATGGCACGGAGAATGTCGCTGGTTGTCAGAATGCCGATCGGGTGACGGAGGTTGTCGATGAT
>JANYBU010000027.1 GCA_025360665.1 Nitrospira sp. | reverse complement strand
CGCAATCGTCTGCAGCCGTGCTTCTTCCATGTCGATCACCATGCCTGGCATCATGACCGATTCAGCACAGCCGCCGCTCAGACTCATTTCTCGTTGGAAATACGACCCGGCTTCAGACTCATTTCATATTGGCAGAGGCTGAACCTTGTGCTGATGATGGCCTCGCATTATAGTGGGCCATTTCTTATTCATGGTGTTTGATCGTCATGCAGAGCAGCCGCCGCATCGCTGGATACACAGGCCGAGTCCCGAGATATCTTAACGCCTTCGGCTATGTCCTCATCGCGACACTCTTGGGTGCATCATTTCTGCGCACTGCAACGGCGGCGACGAATGACGTACACGGCCCGGTTGAGGACATTGCCGCGCTCGCCAACAGCGCTCTTATGCTGACAGTTGTCGAAGGCCCCTTTATCATGGGCACCGCCCGCACAAGCCACGAACCGTTCAGCTTCGATCTCCAATACGACGACACAGAGCAGCCACAGCGTCGCGTCTGGCTCAATCAGTATGAAATCGATCGGGACGAGGTGAGTCTGGGAGAGTACTTGCTGTGGCTGCGGCAACAACAACGTCACCTCCCCGAGGAAGTGCGGAGACTGATCGATCATGTCACGACTATCCATGCCCTGTCACCCGAGACATTGGCACGTTGGCCGGCACTCTACGTCACCTGGTCTGAGGCCTCGGACTTTTGTCGCACACATGGTAAGCGGCTACCGACGGAAGCCGAGTGGGAAAAAGCCGCTCGCGGGGAGAGCGGCAATCTGTTTCCTTGGGGACAGAAACCTCCCACGCCTGCGCTCGCGATGTTCGGGCAGTATCACGTTCACGAGATTCCCATCGTGGCGCCCGTTGACAGTGGGGAGGAGGGGCGAAGCCCCTATGGCCTGCATCATATGGCGGGGAACGCGGCCGAGTGGGTCGAAGACTGGTTTGGGATCGACTACTATGCGACCATGCCGGACCGCAACCCCCGCGGACCTGCCAACGGCCGATACAAGGTGGTGCGCGGAGGATCGTGGAAGAGTGCGCCGGCTTTGTTGCGAACAGCCACCAGAAACGGGACATCGCCGGATCAGCGCGCCGCGACCATCGGTTTTCGCTGCGCGCGATCAGTGCAGTAACTGAGTAGCCTGCCTGACCAAGGAGAAGAATGACATGACACGGCCCCGCTTGTTCATCATCGCCCTCTTGTTGATCCACGCTTTCGGCGCTCAAGACAGCACCTCCGCTGCTGCTGGAGCAATCGACACCACCGCGTGGAAGCTCTATACCAATGCGCGCTTCGGCTTCTCGGTCCAATACCCCGAAGACTGGCGTCTGGGAAGTCCCATGCCGGACGGGATCGGCATCACGCTATATCCGCCGGTAGAGCGCAGCCAGGTCGCCCTCTCCGGTTTCATGAATCTCGTGGAAGGCACGAGCCAGGACGGCCGGCAGACACTTGATGAGTTCGCCGCAGCCCACCGGCGCATCATCACGGAACTTTATGACAAGAAGAAAACGGAGGTGACGTGGGAAAAGAATCAGTCTTCGATGCTCGCGGGATTTCCTGCGAAGCGCCTGGCCTTCACCTATCAGGACGACCGGCGCAACGCGATGCTAGAAATCCACATCTTTTCATTGGGTCGCAACGAGGGTCGCGGGATACGAATCAAAGTGCCTCTCTCGGCAGAAGAACGAGTGATGCCGACGATCACGAGAATGCTGGAGACCTATCAGCCGGGACGAGATCAGAACGCGGTCAGCCCTCTGATGCCAAAGCCCGATTCTCCACAGACTGCGCCGCATTCATGAAGCGAGACGGGCGAGACTGGCGGGAAAAGCGCGACATGAAGTTCGAGATTCTTGATTCGAAGCTCCGAACACTTCAGCCTTCAGACCACTTCACCCGTCCCGCTTTTCTCGCGAGTCTCGCTTGTTGCGCGCTGCCCGCCACTATGCGCCACCATCCCGTAGCGCATTCAGATGCTTCATCGCCTCCCTCGCCGCCGCACGGGCTTTGGTGGCAGGGTTCAAACTGGCTCCAGGATCGACCTTGTCTCCCATCTCAGCCACTCGCTTACACTGCTTGATGGCTTCCTGTAAATGAGGCACGGCTGCCTTGCCATGTTCGTCTGTGGGCGGCAACGCCTTGAGAATAGCTTCCGCATGTTTCGCCACTTCACCGCAGTGATGCACGATGGCCTTCCCATCACCCATCCCTCCGTGCATGACCATTTCTTCGGCATCTCGGAGCATCGCCTTCCCGCGATCCTGAATGTCTTTCGGCGACCCCGCCTGGACGAAGGACGTCCCGACGGAGAGAGACAGCACGACAATTATGAGGGCCTGCTTGAGTCCCATTAGAACACCCGGCCTTTCTTCACTGGCAGTTGATCCACTGGCGTCAGTCGGCGGTACAACGCGTGAAACTGCTCCGTCGTGAGCAAAGGATTCTCCAATTCTTTGAGAGCCTCCTCGCCGATCGGATATTCCACGGTGTCGTCGAAGCTGGAGGAGGCGATCGTCACATAGCGGTCTGGGAAGAGCCGCTCCGGCAAGAGGATCGTGATGCCCCGATTGTAGTGCTTACCCATCCGGATGGCAGCTCGTGCTCGCTCGGCCATTACCTTTGGCCCGAGACCGATATTGGTCGGCGGACGGCCAGCCTTCATGAATTGAACATGGACGTTGGGTAAGCCGGCCTCGACGAAGTCCTTTTTGATCGCCTCTTGATCCTGGCGATGCTCATTTGCCAATACCACTTCAACCCGCCCCGCTGAAGCAGGCTCTTGCTCCGCAGCTACAGCCGAGCCGACCGGCAGAATTCCAAGGAGCATGACAAGAAAAATGGCTCGGATTTTTACCATTAGCCTTCGGTCATTTCGCGTCAAATCGCACATCGAACGTGGCTGTGTCGTTCGGCTCGACCGTCAGCTCCCGTTCCTGGACGCCCAGAATCGGATGCCAGGCTTTCACGCGGTAGGTACCGGGAGGAAGGTCACCGATGGAAAATGAGCCATCCGGGTCTGTCACAGCATAATACGGGTTGTCGATCGCATACCCCCAATTCTGCATGTAGGGATGCATGCCGCACTGCATGGTGAAGACTTTCCGCCCTTTGACCAGATGTACGATATCGGTGGTCCCGGTAGCTTTCAGCGAAGGCCGATGTAGAACAATATCCACCCCCGCCTGGTCGTAGGCGTAGCCCTGAATATCGTGCGACACGGGATCCCGATTGGTCACAGTCAGTTGTCGCTTATCGCTCACGACGGTGACGAAGGGAAGAAACTGGCACACGTTGGCTTCGACCTGGGCATTCGTAAAGGTGAACGGCTTTCCGCTCTGCACCCCTTCCACGACGACAACTACATCCTTGAGACCGCCGCCCCGTCCGACAGTCACTTCCTTGAGAAACCGATGCCCGTCACCATCGGAAAGGGCGCCGCAAAAGACCCGGTCCGGGTATCGGCGCAACTCGAATTCTTTGGGCTCCGGTGCAGTCCCTTGAAACGTCACCGTGCCCCGCAGCACCACCCCGTCCGTCACGACAACTGTGTCATACGCGCTCGCTGGCCAGAGGACTCCAAACCCCATGCTCACTTGAACAACCACACCAAGACACAGGCCCATTATGATCGACCTTTTCACTGATGCCCCTCCCCCACGTCTTGCGTCGCTAATATTGTGTCTCTGCTGTCGGATTGGCCAAATCCAATCGTTGCGGGAGTTCGAATAAGAACGGAGATTGCTTGGTGAAGATCACATGGCGAAACTCCTCCGACCACTTACCTTGCTTGCTCACCGTCTTCACCGGAAACCGCTGGACCTTGGTCACCCATTGATAGTATTGCCGAGCCTCCCCATTCTCTGCGACGGTGACTTCGAACAGCTCGGTGGGATAGCCGTTCAGCGTCTGGTCACCGACGAATTCGCGCGAGAGTTCCCCTTCCATCGTCTCGCTCACTGCCAACTGATGGTCTCTCGCTATCGGCACCTCGAGATACTGCCGCCGCTTGGACAAAATGAGCCAGGAGCTTTGGCGATCCATCCGCACAATGATGATGCTGGCACCCCCTTGCGGTTGGGCGAACTCGAACCGCCAGCGATCGTCCTTGGCATTGACATGAGCCGTCACCACGGACTTCCCACTCTTCACAATTCGCTCAGCGGAAAAATCGAGCGCCGTTGCGGTGTGCGTCAGGCCGCCCATGGGAACCGACGCCAGCCAGATCAAAAGCCATCGAGCAGATGTGCGCCGCCTGCGCATTTCCATAGACTGCTTCTACCGTATCGCTCACGTACGCTTCAAGACGCGCTTCTCTCCTCACCGGGAAAACGAACGGGGGAACCCGGACTTGACACTGTCGGATCCCCCCGCACGGTTTCCTTGTATCCGATCCGGGCTAGTTGGCCTTCATGGACACCGGTATGGACAGTGCTGGGATCTGCTCCTCAGTTTGCTGTGTGGCCGGCGCCTGCCCGCTCAACGGCAAGATCGCCCGGCTGTCGCGGTCAAGCACCGTCAGCGTCCCCCACTGACCGGCGTCGAGATACCCCGGTCTCTGGTTCAGCCACAGATAATTGCCAGGGATCCCGTTCGGCCCTCCGGCCCCACCATATAGCCAGGCATTGATCACCTCGGTGCCGCCGAACTCCATGGTGCTCACGAGGTCCGCTCCGCTCATGTAGGGCTCGTGCTTCCACTCATGGCCCGACACGCTGAACAGCTGTATCTGTTCGCTGAAGGCACCCAGCACATGAATCACGACCGGGTCGCCCACATGCGCCGCGATGCTCGGGATCACCGGCTGATCTCCCGTCTTGACGCAGACGAACACTTCGCTGTACGCACAGCCCTTCTCGATCCGGTAATCGGTCGGCTCGGACCGGTAGTTCACCGCCGTCACGCCGGCCACCTTTTGGATGTATGGCATGAAGCTGGTGCCGATTTGGTTATCTTCGTCCTGGAACAGGAGGGCGAAGGACCGATAGTTCTGTCGATTCTCGTTGCCCGACAGGCTCCGATCCACAATCACATCCGCCCGCCAGGAACTCTTCTGGGCCAGCTCTTCGCCGGTCACCGGATCGCGATACTGCGATCCCCTCGGGCCGATGATGATCGCTCCGAAAAGCCCGTTCCGCGGATTCTCGATCACGTTTCCCCAATCCTGAACCAGGGCAGCGTTCTCCCCGAACTCCGGATGCGCGAAGAACGTGTAGGTCCGGCTCTGCCCCGGCGCCACCGTCTGGTCGCCGGGATTGTTCCCAGCGTTGATCCCCATCGATTCCTTGGGATCGAACGCCACATGGTCGACGTGGAATCCGGCCCGGTCCTTGGCCATCTCGTTCTTGAGATTGACCTTGATGCAATCGCCCACGTTCACATGCAGGGTCAACGGGCTCGGTTCAATGCTGCCCGCCGCGACCTTGGTCTTCTCGCCTTCGAGCACGTACATCTTACCGGTCTCATTGCCCAGCACCATCTTCCGCTCCATGTCCACTTCCATCACACCGGGCGTTCCCTTGTTGTAGCGAATCGTCTTGTCGATTGCTGCGACGTTGAAGGTCTTCACCGGCGCGTCGGCCGGACAGATGGACTTGGCCGACTGCGGAATCTCTTCCCGGCCCGGCAGCGGCCTCAGTGTCGCATCCGCTTTGTCCAGTACCCGGAAGAGGCCCCAGCTGCCTTCCACGAAGTGCGACGCACGACCGCTGTAGTACGGATAGTCACCCGCCATCTGTTGCGGTCCTCCTGCAGCCGGAATGGCCGCATCGTACCGCTCTCCGATCGCCACGTGCAGCGAACTCCGGGGGATGGAGTTCTTGCTGTAGCGCTCCATCGGGAACCAGTGACCGCTGATGTGCCAGGAGTGCACTTCATTGGCCGATCCTTCGATCAGCCGGACCACGATCGGATCGCCCAGGTACGCTCGTAACATCGGGGTCTCGGGATCCCCGTGGATCAGGCTGCTGAACAGTTTCGACGGATCTGGATTGTTCACCAGCCGCACCGACAAGGGCTCCACACGCATATTGTAGCCTCCCCCCGTCGTCGCTTCGCCGCCGTTCAGGAACTTCATCGGCGACAGGTTGAGCTTGGCTGGATAGACCGCAGACGGTGTGCCGTCCACCGAGACGGCCCGCACTCTTGCCTGCGGATTGTCGGCAGTAATCAACTCCGCCGTCCGAGGATTGGAATCCATGACCTGGGTCACGATTTCACGGAAGGAGCCCCGGATATGCGCAGAGACCGGTTCGGTGGTGTGAATGTCCGCCACCGGCCCGCTGCGGATTTCTTTCCCGGTCACCGAATCATGATAAGTGGATCGCGGCGGTTCGGCGATGAACGTGGAGTAGAAACCATGACCCCAGCCGTCCAATCCAAACACATGGTCGTGCCAGAAAGTGGTGCCGAAGTCGGCGTCTACATACCATCGCTCGCGGATCCACTCCACCGACACGATCTCGCCCTTCTTATGGCTATACTTCAGCGGCCGCTCGAACGTGATCGTGTTGCCTTCGATTTTGCTGATGCGGGCCGACTCGAACCCACCCACTTCGTCCATGCCCAC
>JANYBU010000245.1 GCA_025360665.1 Nitrospira sp. | reverse complement strand
CAACCGGATTCCCTATTTCTTGCGCGCCATGGTGAAAAAAGGCGTCGAAAAGCACGCACGCGAGAATAGCATCCCCCTGATTACCATTGAGTTGATGGAAGAACTCCGCAAGAAACGATTCGGCAACGAAACGCCGGTCTTTAAATTTTAGCGTAAAACGTAAAACGAGTGAAGTTCAGAGCCTCGGATTCGTGGCTGACCCCCCTACCCATTACGTTTTACGAGTCTAATAATGGACGCTCTTCAAAGCATCGTCACCGATCTCGATACGCTGATTCCCATCATCAATCATTGGTTCCACTTATTGTCGGCGGTCATCTGGATCGGCGGACTTGCCTTCCTCGTCATGGCGGTGACCCCAGGCCTGAAGAAGGCGGTCGCCAAGGAGCAGATCAAGCCGATCACCGATGCGTTCTATCAGCACTACAAGAAAGTCGCGGGCATCCTACTCGTCGTCCTGCTGTTTACCGGTGGCATCAACCTCCACTATGTCAATCAGGCCGTCACCTTGCAAACCGGCAGCGGGATCCAACACCATGCGAAATACCTGACCGTCTTCTTTATCAAGCTGTTTCTTGTCCTCTGTCTTCTCACGCTCTTCCTCTACACGGTGCTCTTCAAATCCGACGACGCAGAAGAAGGCGAAGAAGAATCTTACGAGGCGATCCCTTTCCAACAAGCCGCACTGTGGATCGGTTTCTTCATCATCCTCTGTGCCGCCGCGATGAAACATCTCCACCAATAGATCGCGCTCCATCTCTGGCTCTCCGTAGCTTTCATCTATCGCCTTCCCCTCTGTGCATGTATCTCCTAGGATAAAGAGCGTACTGAATCAGATACGCCTCTGCCCTATAGCCTCATCTTTCCCGCTCACTCACCAAAGCAAATGTACTCAACGACTTATATCGTAGGCCTCGGAATATTTTCACTGAGAAAACTCTGGTACAGGGGTTGCTGTAAGGCTGTAGTCCTTTCATTACCCGACGTAAGGAGTACGAAGTCGATGATCACAAGCTGGAAGATTCTTGGCGAAGCGAAACGCCGGTGGGTACCCACCCAAGAGGTTAATGCCTCTCACGCAGGTGGGCCTACCTCTGGATTATGCCCATCCGGAGCCCTCCCACCGCCACACGCTTCCGCCATCGGGGCCGCGTCCTGCCCTCAGCAGCGGCGCGGCCCTCCAATCTGACAGGGGCCAGAAGGCATGAGATCAGACTATAGTCCGAGGGGCCGTTTCATTTCAGAGCAATCTGGGGAGGTATACAATGTCGCTGACCGATCAGGCCACTCCAAGTCACCCGATCAAGAATGAGCGCCGTGGGGCCGCTAGTTCGTCTTCCAGACCGAGCAAGGCCGGACGACAACAACCTCGAACTGTCCGGCTGACCGTCAGCCTCCCTGGTGATCTCGTCGATCGTCTGCGCGATGCGGTGTATTGGAGCCCTGACATGAAGCTCGCCTGGCTAATCGCTCAGTCCCTACGGGCTTCTCTGTCGGATCTGGAAACGTCACGTCAGGGTCCCTTCCCGAAACGGATGATGGCACTCCGCTCCGGTCGACCTCGGTTGGTCGGTCAGACCATGAACGTTTCCCCTCGTGCCAAGCTCACCGGCAATGGGATCGCCCGTCCGGCTGAGGGGATCACTTAGCCCGCATTTATCATGACAATTCGTCGCGAAATGGCGGAGTGGTCGCGACAAACGCGAGGAGCGCGACTCGCGTGACGTGTGAGCCCTGTCCCTGCCTGTCGCGCATTTCCCGCCAGTCTCGCCCGTCTCGCTTAAGTCAGGCATCGGCGATTGCAGCAGAAGTGCTCATGAATCATGCGGGTTAGGCCACCCTTGTCTCACAACCGTCCATCGAGTGATGGCACACGAGCGGATAGTTCTTCCGTTGAGCAAGAGATGCTCCTCAATGTCTCTTAAATTTCCGGTTCCAAGTTGCCCTGCCTTCTTATCTCCCGAAGAGACGCCGATGAATCTCCAGACTGTTCATCTAGCCGTCTTAATTGTCGACGACGACCCCGACATCCTGACTGCCCTACATGATCTGATTGAACATGACGGCTTTCGCGTGACCGGAGTCTCGACCTGTCGCGATGCGCTGGCGCAGGTGAAGATTGTCGACTTTGCCGCAGTATTACTCGATATTGGATTACCTGATGGAGATGGCCTCGCCGTACTTGAGACAATCCAGGCCATCGCACCCTCGCTCCCCGTGATTGTTCTCACCGCCTTTACATCACAGGACTACCATGCCAGGACTTTGTCCGGTGGCGCATTCTCCTGTCTCACCAAACCGTACAATCGCGATGAACTGCGTGCAGTACTACGCCGGGCCGTCTGGGCGGGTCGGCCATCCGCGCCTTCCGATAACTGACGAAGTAGGCATGATGGGCTCCCCTGACCTCCTCCACCGATCCGGACGTGCGGCACGCCCGGATCCGGCTCCCACCTGACCATTCCCTGCCGGGTCTGCCCACCGTCATGCGCGCAACCCCGCTCGGTGAAGGTCTCCGGTTGCTCATCGCCCAGGCGCGCACAATATTTTCCGCCGTCTCCTAGCAGCGTATCACCTATAAGCCATTGTAATGCCAGTTGAATTAAGCGTGATCCAATGGACAGGCGAGGGAGTAGCTCTCTGTAGAGCCAGGGTTTCCCCCATCCTTTGGGGCATTGTGGAACAACAGAGGATTCGGCGATAAATGAAACTGGCCTGATAACCGAGCTGGAGCCTCTCCGATGTCCAAGATCTTGAACCTGAGTGCGCACACGAGTGACGATGAATTGCAGCACCTCACGAACTTACTGCTCTTTCACCTCGTTGAGCGATGTGGCGGACAGATTCAATTTAAGATGGAGGATGCCCATCGGGTTCGTGAGAGCCTGACGACCAAGATGGTGCAAATGCAGGTGGGAGATGAGGTGCGGTTGAGAATTATCGATCGCCTGCCGGAACTTTCCTAAACTTCCAATCGACTTCAGTTATCGTTACGCCTAGCCACAAGCGCATGTTTCTAGACTGCCAATAGATTCAAACTCACGGATGTCAAGCAGCCAGAAGCTGACCGCCTCCGCGCCGATCACAACGACCCATCCGGACTCTACCAGGTAGAAGCCTTCTGAAATTCCATCGCGGCCTCGGCTAGTTTCCGTTCCCCCTCCTGGCAAAGTCTCGGTGGGTCCCCGTTTCTCGGGCAACATCGGCGGTCTAGTTCCTCGGCCGCTGGTTAACCGCGAAGGAAAACATAAGGAGTATTCGCAGCCTCCTAAAAGTTTCGGCTAAAACGGAGTGGTGGATACGCATCCGACTTTGCAGTAGACTTTCCCACCTACGGCCTATGGATTGCCGAGGTTGTATTGCTGTGTTGCAACGGCACTCCGCCGCAGACTTACCCGTTGAGGAGCGTGAGAATATGACAAGTACGGAAAAGGCCATTCAGAAGGCGATCGAACTGGTAGATGCCTCCCCGTCGGGAAAGCGATACTCCGAATTGGTCAAAGAGATCTCTATCGCATTTGCCAATATTCCAGTTAACACAATACACGGCTCACTTCACAAGTTCAGAACCGAGTTGCCCAAGACCATCTATCAGCCGAGTCGCGGCCTCTATCGCGCCGTCAAGTATCAGGAGGAGGGGGAGAAGCAAGAGGCGGAAGCAAGCAAGAAGCTCAAGAAAGAGAAAATACGAGAAGAGGACTTTTACGAAGCCTTTGGTGAGTGGTTGATCAATGAACTTGAGGAATGCACGCGGAGCATCAGTGTCGGCGGCAACCGATTCAAGGACAAGTGGGGTACACCAGACGTGGTTGGCGTACGGGAAGCGAGACGGTCAGATATCATCAAGCCACCCACTGAGATCGTGTCGGCGGAAATCAAACTCGACCCAGCCAACTTGATCACTGCGTTTGGCCAGGCTTGCTCGTACCGGCTCTTTTCTCACAAGTCCTACATCGTGGTCCCGGACAACTCTTCTGAGGACGACATCGCTCGGCTCGATGCCCTGTCCAGGATATTCGGTATTGGGTTAGTCATTTTTAACCCTTTGGACCCGAAGGACCCGGACTTTCGAATTCGGTCACGTGCGGCACGTGAGGAACCAGACATGTTCTACGTCAACAAGTACCTAAAACTCGTCGAGGATGAGTTATTTATATAGGGTCCCGACAACGGAGTAAGCCCGCCTTCAGACTATGGCAGAGCAAGGGATCAATCAATTAAATAAATAGCCTCGATGCTGCAAATCTCATCACACGTCACCATCCCTGATTCTGAAATCGACATCCATGCGATGCGGTCGCAGGGTGCCGGCGGGCAGAACGTCAACAAAGTCTCGTCCGCGATTCATTTGCAATTCGATATTGCTGCCTCGTCGTTGCCCCCGTTCTACAAGGAAGAGCTCCTGAAATTGAAAGATCATCGCATCTCACAAGAGGGTGTGATCACCATCAAGGCACAGCAGTATCGGAGCCAGGAGCAGAATCGAGAGGATGCTCTCACTCGACTGAGGGATCTCATTCAAAGCGTGGCCATCCCGCGCAAGAAACGCAGGGCCACGAAGCCGACGAAGGGTTCGAAGCAACGGCGGTTGGAGAGTAAGACAAAGCGCGGGAAATTGAAAACCCTCAGGCGAACGCTCGAGTAGTGCTAGGAGTGCAGATCTGTTGAGCGATCGGAATGCCGACCATTCATCAGATCGACAGATCAACAGATTTCTGAATTGTTTTCGAGGTCCGCTTCACGTCAGTCCGCTGACGCGAGTGATCCCAGAATGTGATACCCGCCATCGACGTAAATCACTTCTCCGGTAATTCCACGTCCTAGCGGACTGACCAAGAACAACGCTGTGTCGCCGACTTCGCCTTGTTCCGTTGCGCGGCGGAGAGGTGCGAACGCTCGGTGGTGATCCACCATCTTGCTGATACCGGAGACGCCGCGGGCCGCAAGGGTCTTGATCGGACCAGCGGAGATGGCATTCACCCGGATGTTCTTTGAGCCGAGGTCATGGGCGAGATAACGGACGGTGGCTTCGAGCGCGGCTTTGGCGACTCCCATGACATTGTAGTGGGGCACGACCCGTTCCGCTCCGAGGTAGGTGAGCGTGACGACGGAGCCGCCGTCGGTCATCAACGGCAGGGCGGCTCTGGTGAGGGCGACGAGTGAATAGGCGCTGACGTCGAGTGCCGTGGCAAATCCTTGTCGCGTGGTATTCACGAACTGGCCCGTGAGTTCTTCACGCGGCGCGAATGCAATGGAGTGAACAAGAAAGTCGAGCTTCGTGGTTTCTTTCCCCACGCTCTGCATCAATGCTGCAATTTGCGTATCGTCTCCCACGTCACAGGGAAAGGCTTTCGCGCCGGGCATGGTGGCGACCAGCTCTTCGACGTTCTCCCGTAGCCGCTCGTTCTGATAATTGAACAACAGCTTGGCGCCCTGACCTGCCGCCGACTGGGCGATGGCCCAGGCGATGCTGTGTTTGTTTGCGACCCCGATGATGAGTCCATTTTTACCGTCGAGTAACATGGTGCGCCCCTGACTAGATGGTAACCATCCGTGAAGCGTATCTCGTGAAGCGTGAAGCGCAGGCGTTGTCCTGCGAGAGACGAGATACGAACGACGCTTCACGTGCGACGAGGTTCATCTTCATACTGGGCGCTGAAGATAGCATGATTTAACACCTGGCGCCAGGAGGACAGTGGGAGGGGGAGAGAGGGACTAATTTGCCTTGGCGGCGTTCGTCTGGAGCTGAGCCAAGACTTTTTCCGCTTCAGGCGCGAAGTCATCCAGCCGTTGGGCTTGAGCGAGACTCAGCGCTTCGGAGGCGAGTGAGAGGGCCTCACTGTGGCGGCCATCGGCACAATAGCTCTTGGCCAGGCTGAGCCTGGCATTGACCGACTGGGGTGATTTCAGGAGTACGTACCGAAGGAGCTTCTCGCCCTTTTCCCTGTCTCCCCCAAGCAGGGAAGGAAGCCTGAGAAGGAAGGTCCCTTTGGCCGACAGGGCGTCAAGGTGATCAGGTGCGAGTTCCAGTGTCCGGTCGAGCTCTTTCGTCATGCGGCGGAAGCCCATGACCGATGTGATGCTCAGTTCTCCATCGATCCGCATTAATTCTCCTAAATTACAGAACAGGGAGAAGTGTGCTTCGGCAGATCGATCGTCCAAGGCCACGGCTTGCTCCCCCAGGGCCTGGCCTTTCTCGAAATGGCTGACTCGGCTGGTCCGGTCTTGAGTGACACGACCCGCGTAACACTCTGTCATCGCTCCATGAGTCAACAGCTGGGGTGATTGTTGCGCCAGGAGGGCAGTGGGGCTCGCTAAGATCAAAAAGCCGAGCAGAACAAGGAATGTGTTCTTCATCTTCCTCTACCAGTTGAAGGGGAACATAGCCACGAGACCTGCAAGATACAGCAATCCATATGCAAGTTCCAGGGGGTGCATATGTTTTTTGAAACGCTTCCTTTATCGAGGATACTTTGCAGTTTGGCCACATTCTGTTGTCACGACAACACAGTGCTTGTAAGAAATTTGCTACAGCTGGCTCAGACATCCTGCCGTGATCGTTCCCTTCGTTGTATTTTGAGCAGGCGTGTTTGTCACATTGCGCAGTGCACGGAATGCCATTAGCATCGTTCGATATGTGAATAATGGGCATTCCGACCGCTGGGATTAGGCAAGACAAACACAGGGCGGACGGCCAAGGTCTTGGCTTGCAGCCCAAGGCTGATTCGTCCGGTCCGGTATTCTGGGAATAACGTGCGATAGATCGTGATACCAAGCAGAGCAACTATGTGAGGGCGATAGTGTTTCACTGTGGCTATGAGCCTCTTCCTGCCAGCTATATATTCTGGCGGCATGAGTACATCGATCCCTGCGCTGGGCCGTTGGATGATGTTTGTCAGGCCGAGGCCCCAATCCGGTAGGCGCCAATCGTCTTGGTACGTCAGTGGCTCAGATACGAGTTTCGAATCGAACAAGAGTTTCCAAAAACGGTTCGAGTATCCGGCGAAGTGATGTCCCGTAGCGGCTGAACGAAGCCCTGGGTTGATGCCGACAAAGAGGATCCGGACCCCTGGCCTGATGTGATCGGTGAGCCGTTTGCGAGACAAAGTCCCTCGTGACTGCTGCACAACGGTTGTCCTCATCGATTTTGCCACATGGTTCGCCTGATTCTTCATCGTGACTGCTGTTGCCTCTCACAGGGGGCGGAATCGCTTGATGTGTGCTGCCTTAGTCTCGACTGGGATGTGCCATCCTGGCTTTGAGGCGGTTTAGCCGGCCTTCAGCCATTTTGCCACAGAAAAACGAAGGTCAAGCCCTTCAGATGACGATCGGTCAAAATACATAACCGATTGATAAGTATATAGAGGTATAGGTTTCAATGGCCAGGCACTAAGCTTGCTGAATACCCCAGGTGAGTGCCGATGAATGGCACAATCTTCAAACACTAACAAGGAGTGACATACTATGAAGCGTATCTTGATGGCAATTATGGCGGTTGCGGTGGCAGTGACGTTCAGCGCTCCGGCCTTCGCTGGTGAAGAGAAGAAGGATGCGAAGGATGAGAAGAAGGCCCCGAAGATGGTTCAGATGATCAATGCGGACGAGAAGAAAGACGAGAAGAAGGACGAGAAGAAGGACGAGAAGAAACCCAAGGCCGATACGTTCGGCGATGAGAAGAAGGACGAGAAGAAGAAAGACGAAAAGGGCAAGTAATCCATTTTCTTTGGCGAGGCTAGCTGGCTTGAGGGGTTTCCTGCCTAGAGCGGGAGACCCCTTGGGCGCTCTTCCTACCTGGTGCTACTCCGAAGAAACACCGCTTGTAATCCCACGATCGACTTCGCATCCCTGATCGCTCCAGTCTCAATCATTCTGATCGTTTCCAGTAGAGGCATCTCGATCACTTCGAGGACCTCATCACGATCGAGCTGTTGCCGACCCGTCGTCAACCCGGTCGCCTTGTAGACGTGGATCACTTCGTCGGTGAACCCCGGTGCGGTAAAGATGCTGGAGAGGAGTTCAAGCCTACCGGCTCGGTATCCGATTTCTTCCTCCAGTTCGCGTGCCGCGCAGGCTATAGGGTCTTCTCCAGGATGAAGCTTCCCCGCGGGGATTTCGTAGATGAACCCTCCTACCGCGTGGCGGAACTGTCGAATCAAGATGACCGTACCATCGTCTTTCAGCGGCACCACTGCGGCCGCTCCGGGATGGCGCACGACTTCCAGGTCGACCGTGAGGCCGTTGGGCAGCATGACGGTGTCGATATTCAAGCTCACGACGATGCCTGTATAAATGTTCTTGGTCATATCACTTCGTAAGGCGTGAGGGGTAAAGCGTCAGGGGTGTGGACGAAAGACAATCTTCTCGCCTAACGCCTGGCGCCTCACGATTTTTTGCGCTTATAGAACGGTGGCTTGACGATGATCGCGGGGACGTTCTTGCTACGGATTTCGATCAAGATGGAGGTGCCGGGCTCCGCATAGCGCAGAGGCACATAGCCCAACCCGATGCCCTTCTGTAGGAGCGGCGAGAGATTGCCGCTCGTGACGTCGCCGATGGGGTGGAAGGTCGCAGGGTCGAGGATTCTGAATCCGTGGCGAGGCACGGCCTTCTCGACAAGTTCAAAGGCGACGAACCGGCGAGCGACTCCGGCCTGTTTCTGCGCCAGGAGCGCCTGGTTGCCGATGAACTCGCCTTTTTGGAAGCTGACGGTCCAGTCCGCATTGGCTTCGAGTGGAGTCGTGTTTTCGCCCATGTCATTGCCATAGAGCAGATAGCCCATTTCCAGCCGGAGAAGATCCCTCGAGCCGAGCCCGGCCGGTTTGAGTCCCCACGTCTGTCCCTTGTCGACGAGAAGGTCCCAGAGGCGGCCGACTTTGTCTGCGTCGATATAGATTTCATAGCCTAGTTCACCGGTGTAGCCGGTCCGGGCCAGCAAGCAGGACAGGCCGCCGATCATGCCGTCACAGGTGTGATGGAGCTTGAGCCCTTCGAGGGCCGTCCCGCCAAGGCTGATAAGCAGCTCGCGAGATTTGGGACCTTGAACGGCCACCTGGGCCAATTCGACTGACCGATCTTCGAGCCGAACCGTCTTGTCCTGGCCAAGCTGGGATTGTAGCCACGACAGGATCTTCTCGCGGTTCGAGGCATTCACGCACAATAGGAACTCGTCTGAGGTGAGCCGGTAGACGAAGACGTCGTCTTTGATGCCGCCATTCTCGTTGCAGACCATGGAATATTGGGCTTGAGAGACGGCGAGCCTGCCGACATCGTTGGTGGTGACGCGCTGGAGGAAGGAGACAGCGCCCGATCCGGCAATCCGTACCCGGCCCATATGGCTCACATCGAAGAGGCCGATATGGGAACGGACGGTATGGTACTCGTCCAAGACACCGCTGTATTGGATGGGCATATCCCATCCGGCGAAATCGACGAGTTTGGCCCCACAAGATTGATGGTGTGTGATCAGTGGAGTGCGTTGCATGACGTGGCTCACAGGCCAAGGAGTTCGACGTCGAAGATCAACGTCGCGTGTGGAGGAATCAAGCC
>JANYBU010000243.1 GCA_025360665.1 Nitrospira sp. | reverse complement strand
TGGACGGGAGACGGACACCTGAACCAAACCTGTTTTCCTTTTCCCTCCATTCGTGATCACCTGTTCTATTCGGCCCTGTTCCAACGAATAGCCCCTACCATGCAAGCGGCCGCCGCGGCGACGCACGCAGTCGATTGTACGAAATCCCAAGATGTCGATTGGGCGAATGGGGCATGCTTAATGGTCCGACGATCGCTGTTGCAGCAGTTGGGGGGACTGGACGAAGAATTCTTTATGTACTTTGAAGACGTCGATCTGTGTCGCCGCCTTCGGCAACAGGGATATCGCGTGCGACATGTCGCTGAGGCTGAAATCGTTCACTTCATCGGCCGTAGCAGCGGGCGCGATCGTGAACGCCTGCAGCTCGTGTGGGAGTTCAGTCGCATCCGTTATATCGAGAAACACTTTTCTCCGGTCAAGCGCGTACTCATGAAAGGGTGGATCGCAGCCGGCACCGGATGGCGATTGGTGCAGTCGATGGGGGGTGCGCCGGCGGCACAACGGCACCGGCGGATACAGAGTTGTCTCACGACGATCCGTCGATTGTGGACTCGATCGCAGTCGGTCGAGCAGCTGCTTGCTCATTCATCCGGACCGCAGGGGTAGGGAGAAGGACGACCTCATGGAACGCCGCGACGCCTATCCCACCGACACACAACACATCGTGAACTTGTCGGGATATGTGTGGGCAGCCAGGCAAGTCCCACAACTTGACCGGTTGCGGGTGCTTGATCTTGCCTGCGGGACGGGCTATGGATCCGACTACCTGAGTGGAAAGGCCGGTCGAGTCGTCGGGGTAGACTCCGCGCCACAGATCGTCGCCCACAACCGTGCCCGCTATGGTCATTCAGGCGCTTCGTTTTTGGCGATGGATGGTTGTGCGCTCGGTTTTCTGGACGAATCCTTCGACTGTATCCTGTCACAAGATACGATCGAACATATCATGGACGATCGACGGTTCGTGTCTGAAGTCGCGCGCGTCTTATGCAAGACCGGCACGCTCGTGATCTTTACGCCTCACGGGAAGGGTGTGGCACATAAGCCGGAAGACCCCTATCACGTGCGGGAGTATAACCAGGAAGAGTTTCGGGACATCCTGTCGCCATACTTCTCGACCATCCGCTGGTTTGGTCGCCGCCAAGGTGTGCGATTGAAAGCGGCAGAGCGGTCGATGGACTCTGTGCGGCGATTTGATCCCGGCGGCATTCGCAATCTCGTTCCGCGTCCGATTCGGCATTGGCTCGGCGGTTTGGTCAGTCGGCTTCAGGGTGGGCCCACGCTGAAGGCAATCACTCCTGAAGATATTGAATATGAGGAAGGTGTGGCCGGCGATACGAATCTCATCGGGATTTGCATGAAATGACGCAGGTCAGCGACAAGAGCCTAACGGGACGATGGTCTCCCACCGCGCTGTTGATGGTGGCCGGTGCGCTTGGGCTGCTGGCGCGAGCCTGGACTATTCTCCACACGGCACGACAAGGATATGCCGTCGATGATCTGTTCGATACCTTGGCGTGGAATCTCGCCTCCTTGGGATGGTTCACAGTGGATGGCGCGACACCCTCTGCCCATGTCGGTCCTCTGTATCCAGTGATCCTGGCTGCATTCTACACCGTGGTCGGCCACAGACCTGAGTGGGTGCCGTACCTGCACATCGCCTGCGACATCGGTACAAGCGTCTGTATTTTCCGTATCGGAACGAGACTGTTCGGGTCTTGGAGCGGTGCGATTGCGGCGGCGGCCATGTTTCTCTATCCAGCCTATTGGACGTACGACCCTCGGATCAGGAGTGAGAGTCTGCTGGCGCTGCTGATGAGCGCCTGGCTGTGGGCGACGGTTGTGTGTATCGATTCCCGACGGCTGCAGACCTTCGCCATCGCGGGGCTGCTCGCCGGATTGACCATTCTCTGCAAGCCGTCCGCAATGCTGCTCGGCATCGGCGTCGCCGGGCTCGCCTATCTGGGAGCAGAGGCCGTAGGGAGCAAGACCCGTTGCGCGACCGTCTATCTTCTCGCCTGTCTGCTTATCGTGGTGCCCTGGACGATACGTAACTATCTGACGTTCGATGCAGTGATTCCTATCTCTGCGGGAATCGGCGCTGGTCTCTGGATGGGCAGCGATCCTCTATCGCGGGGGAGTTGGCCCATGTCCTACGAGACCGAGGCGCAGATTTGGGAGAGCGCCGGGATTACACCGTTGCCCTATGCCCATGCGATGTACGATGTGTCGACTGATCGGGTCTTGCGCGCGCAGGGATGGGCGCGCATTACAGAAGAGCCGGTTCGATACCTCGGGTTGACCCTGACACGGGCGTTCGATTTCTGGATCGGGAACTCGTATTACCTAATGAGCTCGGATCAGGGATTTGTGCAGGGGCTCACGAGGGATGCTGCCGACCGAGGTTGGCTGGTGGCCGCTTACAGCGTGGCGAAACGGCTGCTGCTGATTCCCGGGTTGGTCGTGCTGGCGCTATGGAGTGCCTGGTCCCACCGATCTCGTTGGCGGGAGCTCCTGCCGCTCTATATATTTCCGATCGGCCTCATGCTCGGCTACGTCCCATTCACAGTGGAAGCTGGCCGGTATGCGCTGCCTGTGCTACCGTGCCTTATGGTCCTGTCGGTGGCGGTCCTGGCGCAGGCGGCTCTCCCGATGGTGCCGCTGCATCGTCGGCCACCTCTTCCATGAGGCCGTGAATCCAATGGATTATGACCTCACCAGAAGCCAATTCAATCGCCTGGTGCGAGCCTACCGACCTTCTCAGTACGAGACGTTTGGAGCGCAAGACGCACGCTTCACCACATCGATGAATCACGCATTGAAATGTCGTGATCGGCTCCATGTGGCGCTCCGAAGCGGATTACAGCGCTTGCCGGATGGATCACCGACGATCGTGGATTTCGGTCCCTTCCCAGGCAGTCTGTTGCGTCTCTTGCGTGGGCTCGAGCCGACAAGAGCGGCGCGTCTGTTCGGCGCTGGGCTGATGGCCAGTCCGGAGTTCGTGCAGTTCATGAGACAGGATGCCGATGTGGAGATTCTCACCGTTAACCTCGATCCGGCCGGGCAACAATTCACGTCCAAAGGGTACCAGGAAAAAGTCCCGCTGCCCGACCATTCTGCGCAGCTCGTGTTTGCGCTGGAGATCATCGAACACCTCATCTCGCCGTTCCATTTGATGACGGAGGCCTACAGAATTCTGAAGTCCGGCGGCCATATTGTGATCACGACCCCGAATGTCACTCGCATCGGCAATATCTTTAAGCTGTTGATCGGTCGATCGCCCAACGATCGGCTGGCCCCTCCCGGTTACAACGATCCGAATGATGAATGGCGACCGCATGCGCGGGAATATGCGATGCATGAACTGGCAGAAATGCTGCGCCACATCGGGTTTGAGATCGCTCTATCGCGGTTTTTCTTGGGCGAGGACACGCAGGACTGCCAACAGTCTGCTCGGCAGAGCGCGATCGACTGGGCCAAGGTGCCGTTCTATCTCATCCCACATTTGCGCGGGAGTTTATTGATCCTGGGGAGAAAGCCATGACCCCGGTCGTCCTTGCAGAACTGGCCGGATCGGCCGGCTACGGCGGCGGTGAACGGTATTTGGAACTGCTCTTTGACCGTCTCAATCGCGCTCGGTATCGAGCGTTACTGATCTGTCCGGAGCCTGGTCCTTTCGTGGAGCGCATGAAAGAGCGCGGAGTGGAGACGCATCTCGTCCACTTGGCGCCGCTGTTCAACCCTATTGCCCTCTGGCGGTTGACCCGGTTGCTGGTGCGGGAGCGAGTGACGATTCTCCAAACCCACGGAGCCAGGGCGAATTTCTATGGGCGGATTGCAGGACGTTTGGCCGGTGTGCCGGTCATTATCTCGACCGTCCATAATTCGCTACAAGACTACGAGGTCAGCCCGTTCAAGCGATGGCTCTATGCGACAGCGCTGCGCCTGACGCTCTCGCTCGTCCATCGGATTATCTGTGTCTCGGATGCCAACCGTCGTGACCTGATCGACGAGTGTCCAGCCGCGGCGGTGAAGACACACACGGTTTACAACGGCGTGGACCCCTCAGCGTTTCCGTCGCAGCCGGATCGCCAAAAGGTCAGGCAGGAGTTGGGAATTAGACAGGGACCAGTATTGGTCATGATCGCGCGGTTGACTGAAGCGAAGGGTCATTGCTATCTGCTGCAAGCATTTCCAGACTTATTGAAAACATGGCCGCAGATCTGTTGTGTGTTCGTGGGAGACGGCGAGTTGCATGATGCATTGCATCGTATGGCGATTGACCTGGGCGTCGAACGGGCCTGCCGGTTTGTGGGGGTCCGTGAGGACATCACTGATATCCTGGCTGCTGCGGATGTCGTCGTGTTGCCATCCTTATCTGAAGGGTTTCCGTTTGTGCTGTTGGAATCGTTGGCGATGGGCTGTCCTGTCGTCGCGTCGCGAGTCAACGGTGTTCCGGAATTAATTGAAGACCACAAGACTGGATTGCTCGTCCCAGCGCGAGATCCCCAGGCGCTGGTAGCGGCAATTCGAGAAGTGCTGAACGATCCGATCGTTGCATCGAAAATGGGAGCAGAAGGGCGTGCTGTGGTACAGGAGCGGTTTACGGTGGACCGCATGGTCGCGAATACGACGGCGATCTTTGATGCGGCGGTGCAGGACGCGGGCGTGTGCTCACCCGTCCAGAAACGGGTGCCCGCGTGAAGACGGCAGCCATGCCAGAGACAGAGCAGATCGCCTGTCCCTGTGGCAGTCAGGCGCTTCCGGTCGATGTGTTTCAGACGCCGACCAGACGCTATGTGCGTTGTCCTGGCT
>JANYBU010000185.1 GCA_025360665.1 Nitrospira sp. | reverse complement strand
TATTGTCCGCGTATGCACAATCAGGACAAAGAGGGAAATTCCGATTGACGTTTGACGTCCCAAGTGTTCACGGTTTGTTTCGAAACAGAAAGGCGCCGTAGAGCCCTGCGATGGCGATGGTGACGAGTTCGATCGTCAGCAGCAGCCGGCTCACAATGGCGTCCAGTGTGGGGGGCGTTAAGATGAAATGCATGCCGAGGAATTCGGGAGGCTGTGACGGCGGGGTCTCCCAGGGTGGGAATAGGATCGCGAGGGACAACATAGCCACCATGCCATAGAGGAATTCAAAGTTGAGCTTTCCCGCTCCAAGTGCCGGGGGTGGTGGAAGTGGCGGCGGGTAAACGTCAACGTGGTCGGCATGAAGCCGTTGGCCGCACTGCGAGCAGTAGCGGCTGATCTCCGGGAGTTCCTGTCGGCATGATGGACAAATTTTCATGGGCGGTTCCGTGCGTAGGCTACACGGAACCGCGTTGAGATACTAGGTGGGGGAGGGATTGGATTGGCCCAATACTCAGAAGTGGTAGCTGACGCCGAGGCTGAACGTGAGCGCACTGTAGGTCGCGCGAAACCCAAACGGGTCAGCCGCGGCGTTACTGTCATTTGATATGTAGCCTAACCGTGCGCGGTGATATTGTCCTTCTCCAAACAGAGCCCAATTACGGGTGATATAATAGCGGGCTCCCAATTCGGCATTCAACCCTATCATGGTAGCCGACTGCCCTGGAGGGGCGTCAGGGCCTTTGAGAGTTGCAAAATACAATGCTGGACCGATCCCGACATAGGGCTGGAGACGATAGCCTGGATAGCGAAGCATCAAAGTAGCCACATCCCAGATAATCATTCGCTGGTGAACGCCGCCGAATGTGCCCGAAGCGGAGCCATTACTATTTGAAAGGGTCACGGTGCCTTCTTTGATATGGGGGTTGGCAAAAGAAAGTCCCGATTCGATTCCAATCCATTTGGCTCGCGAGAAGTAATGACCAAACTTGGCGCCGAGCATGAGAGAGTTTTTCAGCGGTTGATCTGCAATACTGAAATCTCCGAGACCGTCTTGAGTCACCTTACCACTGCTTAGGGCTTGGGGAAATGTCATCCCAAGTTGCCCCGCCACGTAGGTTTCTGCATACGCCTGAGGCGCGAAGAGAACAATCGGCGCCAGCAGTGCCAGCAGACTCGGAATTACGAAATGCCTTGTCAATCGTGCGGTTTTCATAGCCTTCTCCCTCACGTTCACCTGTAACGAGGCCCTACTCATACTAATCGTCCGGTGCAGCCGGACGAAGGAAATTATGAAATCGTACGAGGAGAGAGCAAGGCATGTGCCACCTCAGCTCTCCCGCCCCTGTTTTGGCAAGGCTGTGGAGCCTGGCTGAACTTGACAAATTTCATAGACTGCCTCTCATTCATTGACAGGTGAAAGAACCGCTTCCTATAATCCGCCTGGCTCGCAAACCCTGTTGATGTCACCCCTTCCGGCATAATCACTTTTCAATCATGTCATCCATCCATCGCATAGGTGTCATTGGGGCCGGTGCTTGGGGCACTGCTCTGGCGAAGCATCTGGCGGAGAAAGGTCTCGAAACTCGGCTCTGGGCCTATGAACGAGAGGTTGTGGATGCGATCAACGGGAAACACGAGAATCCGGTGTTTCTGCCCGGCGTCGCGCTCCCCCCATCGCTCGTCGCCACTGGATCGTTGTCTGATCTCACCGAACAGTGCGAGGGACTGCTCTTTGTGGTGCCGTCCCACGTCGCACGTCCTGTGCTGCGCGAGCTGGTCCGGTCCCTTTCCACTCCGATCCCGTTCATCAGTGCGACGAAGGGGGTTGAAGAAGATACGTTGAATTTGATGACTCAGGTCATGACCGATGTCCTTCCTCCTGCCATGCAATGGGACCTCATGGTGTTGTCCGGTCCGAGTTTCGCGACAGAAGTCAGCGCAGGGAAACCGACGGCGCTCTGTTTAGCCGGAAGCAACGAGGGACTGGTCAAGACATTCCAGGCTGCGTTGATGACACCGGCCTTTCGTGTGTACGCCGACGGCGATGTGCTGGGCGTCCAGATCGGCGGCGCGCTCAAGAATGTGATGGCGCTCGCCGCCGGCGTGGTGGATGGATTGGGACTCGGTCATAATGCGCGGGCCGCGTTGATTACGAGAGGACTAGCGGAAATGGTCCGATTGGGCGTTGCGATGGGCGCGGATCCACGAACGTTCTATGGGCTGTCCGGCGTCGGCGACTTGGTGTTGACCTGTACGGGGGCCCTGAGTCGGAACCATACGGTGGGGGTCCGTCTTGGAAAGGGCGAGCGGCTGGAGACGATTCTCGGCAGCATGCAGGCGGTGGCGGAAGGCGTGCGGACGGCGAAGGCGGCGTTCGGACTCGCGCGACGTCATCGTGTCGACATGCCGATCGTGCAAGAGATCAACGCGGTGTTGTTTGAAGGCAAGTCGTGCCGCAAGGCGGTGACGGATCTGATGGATCGCGACGCAAAGCCGGAGAAAGGCCAGATATGAATCCTGAAGCGCTCGAACGACTGCTGACCAAGGTGCAAACGGGCACCCTGTCTGTGGCGACGGCTATCGGGCAACTCCGCACGCTGCCCTATGAAGATCTCGGCTTTGCTTCGGTCGATCACCACCGGTCGTTACGGCAGGGGTTTCCCGAGGTCATTTTCTGCGAGGGGAAGACGTCGGTTCAGATTCGCGCCATTGCGAAGGTGTTGTTGAAACATCATCGCCTGTTGTTGGCGACGCGCGCGACTCGCCAGGTGGCCATGCTCATTAAACGGCTCGATCGTCGAGCGGTCTATCATGACGAGGCGCGCATTGTGTCAATCCGTGACCCCAAGCAGCAACTACGGGGACATGTCTTGGTGATTACAGCCGGCACCTCGGATATTCCTGTCGCGGAAGAAGCGAGAGTGACGGCGGAGGTGATGGGGAGCCGGGTTGAGACGCTCTATGACGTGGGGGTGGCCGGGATTCATCGGTTGCTGGAGCGTCAGAGCCGACTGATGCAAGCTAGGGTGGTCGTGGTGGTAGCCGGGATGGACGGAGTCTTACCAAGCGTGGTCGGCGGGTTGGTTCCCTGCCCGGTCGTTGCCGTACCGACGAGTCGGGGCTACGGCGCGAGTTTCGGTGGACTGGCTGCGTTGTTGACGATGCTGAACTCCTGCGCGGCGGGGGTCGGCGTGATGAACATCGATAACGGGTTTGGGGCCGGCTGTCTTGCGCATCGGATCAACGTATTAGGCGAAGGGCGCGACGAGCGGGAAATGCGCGATAAGCGCGACGGGTAAGGCAGTCTGAAGGCTGAAGTTTTCGGAACTTCGAACCCCGGCCTTCAGCCTTCAGCCTTCGGACCGCGCCTGTCTCGCGCGTCCCGCCGAGGTTTATTTTACTTCTATTGTTCCGCGTTTCGGCCAGGCAACCATCTGCGTCCTGGGACCCTTCTCGCCGTTCGCCAGCAACTTGGCTCGCACTTCGAAATGATAGAGCCCTGCTCCCGATGCGACCTTCTTCTGGTCCAGCCCGTCCCACGTCAGCGCGACAGAGATTTGTGGAGGGGCGGCGCCGTCGGTCGAGGCGGCGTGCGGCTCCAGTGGTTTACGCGTGGTCAGAAAACGGAGCGAATTTTGCGACGGCGACGTGATAAATGAAGAGACTTCCAGCAGGGTTGCGCCGTTCAGCTCCTTGGGCAGCTGGACCAAGGCAGAAAACTGCAATGAGCCGGACGAGATCGTATAGGGGTTAGGGGAGACTTTCAGGTCGAGAATCTTGAGCTCCGGTTCGGGGCGCGGGCCATGGTGGCGTTTCGATTTTGCCGAGGCGACAGGCGGGGTCCAGAGTAGCAGCGCGGCGCAGAACAGCATCCAGGCGACCCGACCACTCCGCGATCCGAAGAACTCTGAGCAGGGCGTGATCAAGGACCGGCAGATTGTCATAGGGTTCAGCGCGTTACCAGCCTGTTGTTACGATGCGCCCAGTCCGTGGGCGAGCGCAGTGGGGATAACACAGCGCTGGTAGGCTGTCAATGCGTTCAAGCGAGACGGGCGAGACTGGCGGGAAAAGCGCGACAGGCGCAATCCGAAGGCTGAAGTCCGAAGGCTGAAGGTCGAAGTTCCGAACACTTCAGCCTTCAGCCTGCTAGACTTCTGAACTAATTGCCGTTCGCAGGCGCCTTGGGTAAGATGGGCGCGGTTTGAACGGAGCAGAGAAAGGACGCACGTGGACGCGCATCTCCATTTTGATTGTTATTCCGGTATCAGCGGCGACATGACCCTCGGCGCGCTTGTGGATGTGGGAGTCCCGTTTCCCGACTTGGTGAGCGGGCTGAAACGACTCCGACTTTCAGGGTTCACGCTACGGAAGCGGCGAGTGCATCGAGGGGCGATTCACGCCACGAAGGTCGATGTCATCATTGCGAAGGGGTTGCAGCATCCGCTGTCCCTCAGGCGCATTCACCAGATCCTTGACGCGAGCCGACTCTCGGACAAGATCAAGCAGCAAAGCCGATCCGTATTTGATCTATTGGCCGAAGCGGAAGGGCATGCCCATCGTGTGGCCAAGGATCACGTCCATTTCCATGAAGTGGGAGTCCTGGATTCGTTTGTCGATATCGTCGGCGGGCTGATCTGCTGTGATTTGTTGGGCGTGACGCGTGTGACGGCCTCTCCCGTCAATGTTGGAACAGGGACATTGCAATCGGCTCACGGAATCCTGCCGGCGCCTGGTCCGGCGGTCGCCATTCTTGCGAAAGGGATTCCAATCTACAGTGCCGGCCCTGCCCGTGAGCTCACCACGCCGACCGGCATGGCGCTGTTGCGCACGCTGACAGCGGAGTTCGGCTCCATGCCGGTGATGACACCGACGGCCATCGGCTATGGAGCAGGAGATGCTGATCCCGCCGGCTGGCCGAATGCCTTGCGTGTGTTTCTCGCGCGACCGTCAGCCCGAGGTACGCGCGAACGGGATACTGTGATGCAGGTCGAAACCAACCTCGACGATGTGAACCCGCAAACGTATGAGTACGTGATGGAGCAATTATTCTCGCGTGGGGCGCTCGATGTGACGCTTGCACCGGTCATCATGAAACGTGGACGACCCGGCATCGTCCTGACCTGTCTGGCGGCTCCGGCGCAGCTGGATGAAATTCTTGACGTCTTGTTTGAGGAAACGACGGCATTGGGAGTCCGGATTCGTGAGGTGATGCGACAGATCCTCCCCCGGCGGTTTATCTCGGTGAAGGTGCGCGGGGGAGTGGTCCGGATGAAAATCGCCGATGTGAACGAGACGACGGCCAAAGCGGCTCCGGAATATCTCGATTGCAAAGGGATTGCCGAACGAACGGGCCGTCCCGTGAAGGAGGTGCTCGAAGACGCGGCCCTCGCCTATGCCAAACAGCGGGTAGCTCGGCCGACGGGCCGGGGATGACGGTTCTCCTCTACAGCCTCCTGTTCCTCGTCTCTGTCGCCGTGACGTTGGGAGCCTGCACGCTATTCACGAACGCGATTGAGTGGTTGGGCAAGCGATTCAATCTGTCTGAAGGCGCGGTCGGCGGTGTGTTGGCGGCTATTGGCACTACACTTCCTGAAACGTCGATCCCCATCATCGCCATTTTCTTCGGGGCCAGCCGTGCCGAAGCGGAGGTGGGGTTGGGCGCGATCCTCGGCGCGCCCTTCATGCTGAGCACGTTGGTGATTCCCATCTTGGCCATCTTGCTGGTGGTCTACGCCAAGCTTGGGAAGCGAACCGCCGCTTTCCGATTGAACTATCACGATGTGAAGGGCGATCTCTTCTTCTTCGTGGTGGCCTACAGCGTCGCGCTGGGCTGTGTCTTTGTCCCGTCTCGACCGGTGCACGTCATAGCCGCCGTTGGGTTGACGGGCCTCTATCTCTATTACGTAAAGCTGAAGTTCAGTGAGGTGGCTGAGGAGGGGAGCGAGGGTGGTGCGCTTGAACCGTTGTTCTTTGCGAGAAAGGCGGCAGTCCCGTCGTTTGGACTCATCGGTCTTCAAGCAGTTGTTGGTTTGGCTGGTCTCGCGCTCGGAGCGCATCTCTTCGTGCTCGCCGCAGAAACGATTGCCGGGGCCTTGTCGATTTCACCATTAATCCTGGCCCTCCTCGTCGCGCCTCTGGCGACCGAGTTGCCCGAGATGTCGAACAGTTTTCTCTGGCTCTACCGAAAGAAAGATCGCTTGGCGGTAGGGAATGTCACAGGCGCGATGGTTTTTCAGGGGACAATCCCGGTCTCGATCGGACTCCTGGGCACGGACTGGGCGCTGGCACCGACGGCATTGATTACTATGGTGCTTGCTGTGGTGGCGGGCACCTTCTTGTTGGTGCAGGCTGCGTGGGGCGGTCTCTGGCGACCCTGGTTGCTGGGCGGGAGTGCCGTCCTTTATATTGGGTATGCGGTGTACTTATATGGTTGGTGACCAGTTGAGAGGGTCTGTCTGGTCTTTCTGGTTTGTTTCGTTGGTGAGGTTTCAACGGGGAGCAAATCAATGAAGTCCCAACTAGACAAACCAAAAAAACAAAACAAACCAAAAAAACCCGCGCGGGCGATGCGTCCGCTATTAGGAATCACGATGGGCGACCCGGCGGGGATCGGTCCCGAGGTGATTGCGAAGGCCTTGGCTCTGGCAAAGGTGCGACGACTCTGTCGTCCATTGGTCATCGGCTCGTTTCCGGTGATGCAGCAGGCGGTCAAGAGTCTGAAACTCAAGATGGACGTGATTCGAGTGGAGGGGCACGAGGCAGTGCCTCCGCGGTCGAATCAACTCGCCGTGCTGGACCCGCTCGATCATCCCCTTGGGCGGTTCCCGCGAGGGGTCGCGGCGTCTGAAACTGGGGCGGCGTCCGTGCTGTTCATCAAGAAAGCCGTGGAGCTTGCGCAGCTTGGCTGCATCGACGGCATCGTCACCGCACCGATCAACAAAGAAGCGATTAACATGGCCGGCTGTCATTTCCCTGGCCATACGGAACTGCTGGCAGACCTGACCAAAACACAGGAGTCCGGCATGATGATTATCGGCGGGCCGCTCCGAATCATGTTTGTGACGACCCACGTCGCCATCAAAGACTTGCCGTCGCTCCTTACCCAGGCCAAGATTGAAAAAGCCATCAGACTGGCTCATGTGGCATTGAGAGACCTGTTCGGGATTAAGAAACCAAGAGTCGGTGTCGCCGCGCTGAACCCCCATGCCGGAGAACATGGACTGTTTGGGGATGAAGAGGCGCGGGTCATTCTCCCGGCCGCTCGTGCAGCACAGGCCCAGGGCATTCGTGCCAGCGATCCCTTACCGGCTGATACGTTATTCGGCAAGGCGGCGAGGGGTGATTACGACGGTGTGGTGGCCCTGTACCACGACCAGGGTTTGATTCCCTTAAAGCTTGTCGCGTTCGGCACCTGCGTGAACCTGACGGTGGGGTTGCCGATTATTCGCACCTCGGTCGATCACGGGACGGCGTTTGATATCGTGGGGAAGGGCATCGCAGACCCCGGCAGTCTGGTCGAGGCGATCACGCTGGCCGCCACGTTAGCCAAGAGGCGGTGAGGGGTTTGTCTGGTCTGTCTGGTTTGTTTTGTTTATTTGGTTTGTCTCGTTGGAATTTCATTCAACCAAACAAACCAGACAGACCAGACAAACCAGATGGACCATCGCAAGAGGAGCATATTGATGACCAATCAAACGGGCGCGGCGCTTGACATGCTTCAGAAGCAGTTGAAGGAATTGGACGCGATTCTCCAAGAGACCATGGAGACGCTCAACACTGTCGCCGGAGCCGAACGAGTGGCAAAATGGAAAGCCAGGACGATTGCGCTCATTACTGAGTCCCTGGGCCAGAAAGAAGGGCAGACGTTTGCCGCCTTGCAGCCGGGGCCCTCTTTTACCAACGACTTGGTGGAAGAGTTTACGGATCTCATCGACTATTTCAAAACCCCGCTGACCGATCTCGCGAAGCAACTGGCGCAAGCAACTCCTCGTCCTTCCAGCGGGAACTGACTGGTGTCGACCCCTGACCTCCCTCCGCCGAACAAACGGCTCGGCCAAAACTTTCTGATCGATCCCAACATCGTGCGCAAAATCGTTGCATTGGCGGAACTGGGCCCCAACGACCACGTGCTGGAAATCGGTCCAGGTCGCGGCATTCTGACTGAGGCGCTGAGCCACGCGGCCGGTCGTGTGACGGCGGTCGAAGTGGATTCACGGCTCCATGCCTATCTCGAAACCAGGCAGGCGGAGCTTCCGAATGTGGAGCTGATCTGTGAGGACGCGCTGGCCTATCCGGTCGAGAGCCTGCCGATGGGTACGGTCGTCGTGGCCAATCTGCCCTACTACATTTCGACCCCGTTGCTCTTTCGATTACTCGACCAGCGTGGCCGGTTTCCCCGGATGGTGCTCATGCTACAGGCCGAAGTAGCCGATCGATTGGTGGCAAAGCCAGGCGGGTCCGACTATGGCGTCCTCTCCGTGATGGCTCAGTATGCAGCCGAGATTACCAAATCGTTTCGTGTCTCAGCCCAGTGTTTCCGCCCCAGACCGGAGGTGGCCTCGGCGGTGGTGCTGCTGCGAACGAAAGAGCGCACGAGGCTCAGTCAGCAGGAAGAAGTCGTATTTCGCGCCCTCGTGAAGGCGGCCTTTGCGCATCGAAGGAAAACGCTCGTCAACTCCCTGCGAGACGAAGGGTATGAACTTCATCCTGTTTCCGAGACATTGCAGCGATTGGATATTGCTCCGACTCGCCGGGCAGAAACATTGTCGGTTGAGGACTTCATCCGGCTCGCTGCTGCGCTCGGTTGACGAGGTGCGAGAGTATCCTGGCAGGATGCTGAAAAAGTCCGCCAGCCCGTCTTGTTCATCTGGTTTGTTCGGTCTGTCTGGTCTGTCTCGTTTAATTGGTTTGTTTGGTTTGTCTTGTTTATTTGGTTGAACCAGACTAACCGGATGAACCAGATAAACAAAACAAACCAGACTAGAGGCTCGCTTCAGTCGCCTCTCGTTTGAAATGACCAATTCCCTGTGCTAGCATCCGCTCCATGGGTGCATCCACTTCGGCCAAGCGGGGCGAGGCCCGCGGCGCCGCCTCTTCCCATTCACACATTAAACGAGAAGTGATCGGAGTCGTCCTGATCGCGTTGGCGCTCTTGACGCTTCTCAGCATGGTGTCCTTTGTCCCAGGGGAACTCAAGGCCGGGACAGCTGCGACGACTCCGTCCAGAAACCTCATTGGTGCGGTCGGCGCGTTCTTCGCGTCTACCTTATTCTGGTCGATCGGCGGGGCCGCCTACTTGTTTCCCATTCTCCTCGGCCTCATGGGTGTCCGCTGTTTCACTCAGAGCGACCTGTCGATCCGTCTGCGGAACGCCGGCGCCTCGCTGGCGGCCTTGTTGTTTCTCAGCGGCTTGCTCCATCTCGAAATCACAGCGGTGCCGACCGTCTCAAGCGGCTTTATTTATCGAGGGATGGCGGGAGGCTTCTTCGGGCAAGTATTGGCCGAGAGCTTACGCGCCTATTTTGCGAGTACCGGCGCCCACATTCTCATTATAGCGGGACTACTGGTCTCGCTCATTTTCACGACGACCATCTCGCTGTCGGAGATTGCTCAGCGGCTTCCTGGCTGGGGCAATTGGATGTTTAACAGGGTGCGTGCGTCGATCCCGGAACGACCGGTGGAAGAATCCGATTCTGAGTCTCCACGGAAAGCCAAACAGAAATCCTCGAAATCCATCCGTGCGGTGATTGAGGAGGCGCTGCCTGAGGCGGCTGCGGAACCGGAATTGGATTGGCCGGTCATTCAGCCGGTACGACGACCGACTCCCGAACCGGCTGAGCCGATTGAATCCGAGTCGAACCCACAGGTCTTAGCCGTCCAAGCGAAGGCGGGGGACTATGTCTTGCCGGATCCGGCCCTGCTCTTGAGCGAACCTTCAGGCCCCCTCGGGCGTGTCACGGAAGAAGAAATTAAGGCGCAATCCGATGTGCTGACCCGCGCGCTGCTCAGTTTTGGCATCGCAGGGAAGGTGACGGAAGTTCGTCCTGGACCGGTCGTGACGATGTACGAGTTCGAGCCGGCGCCGGGGACCAAAGTCGCGCGCATTGTGAACCTTGCCGATGATCTGGCGTTGGCGCTGAAGGCGATCAGTCTCAGGATCGTCGCGCCGATTCCGGGAAAATCGGTGGTAGGGATCGAGGTGCCGAACCTCTATCGCGAGACGGTATCGATGAAGGAAGTGATGACGAGCGAGGCGTTTTCACGCGCCAGATCGAAGCTCACCTTGGCCTTGGGGAAGGACATTTTCGGAGCCCCCATGATTGCCGATCTGAAAACGATGCCGCACTTGCTGGTCGCCGGTGCCACGGGGGCTGGGAAAAGCGTCAGTCTCAATACGATGCTCCTGAGCTTGCTGTTTTCGGCTCGACCCGATGAAGTCAAGCTACTTCTGATCGACCCCAAGATGCTCGAATTTCAAACGTACGACGGCATTCCTCACCTGTTACGTCCGGTCATCACCGATGCCAAGTCGGCGGCGCGGGGGCTCGGTTGGGTTGTGGCTGAAATGGAGCGGCGCTACAAATTGCTTGCTGAGGCAGGGGTGCGAAACATCGATACCTATAATCGAAAGGTCGCCGGGGCACAGGGTGTGCTGGAGGCGGAATCAGCGGCCAAGTTGGAGCAGCCGGAATTGCCCATCCAGTTTCTGTCTGAAGAGGAGCGGCTCTCTGCCGGAGAGACAGCGCTTCCGGATGGCAGCCCCGGATCGTTCGTGCCGCCGCCGACTCCGCCGGAGCCCTTGCCCTATATCGTTGTGATGATCGATGAATTGGCGGATTTGATGATGGTGGCGCCGAAAGACGTAGAAGACAAGATTGCGCGCTTGGCGCAGATGGCTCGCGCGTCAGGGATCCATCTCGTGCTGGCGACACAGCGCCCGTCGGTCGATGTGCTGACCGGTTTGATTAAGGCGAACTTTCCGGCCCGCATTGCTTTTCAAGTGTCGTCGAAGACCGATTCACGCACCATCCTGGATGCGAACGGTGCGGAAGCGCTCCTTGGTCGTGGGGACATGCTCTATATGGCCTCGGGGACCGGACGTGTCATGCGGCTGCACGGGTCGTTTGTATCGGATGACGACGTTCGCCGCGTGGTCGAGTTCGTGAAGGAACAAGCCAGGCCCGCCTACAATCAGGAGTTACAGATCGCGCTGAAACAGGAAGGGGCGAAAGAGGAAGAGGGGCTGGGCGAAGTATACGAACAGGCTAAAGAGTTGGTCCTGTCTACCGGTCAAGCGTCTGCATCGCTGATTCAGCGTCGGCTGCGGGTGGGCTATCCTCGGGCGGCCCGGATGATCGAGCAAATGGAGACAGAGGGCCTCGTGGGCGCGGCTGGTCGCGATGGACGGAGAGAGGTCGTTGGGCGGCGTGGGCCGGTGGGAGCAGAGGAAGCATGAGGGGAGTGGCCAGGTGCCCTTCTTGCTCTCAGAGCCCCCACGATGAAGCAGTGGTCGCTCGATGCGCGCAGTAAAGGGCAGCCTCGGCCACTCCCCTAAAGAGAGGTAGGGAGAATTAGGAGGCCCTCACCAGGGCTAATGGCACGTCTCGGGAAATCGATTGCGAAGCAATCGGAGGGTAGGGTGGGTGAAGAATATCTGCCAGTGGGTGGGCGGGTGAGAAGGTTGCGCGCAGTGGGAAATCAATTAGCCCCCATCCCTGAAGAGATAACGAGCGAGCTTGGAAGGAGCAATATTGTAGTGCTCGTTCGATGCGCGCAATTGCAGTAATCCTCGACACCCCTCGCTATTGGTATGATGAAAAAATTGAATTGGACATGTTTTGTGGGAGGCCTGCTCGTTTGTGCGTGGAGCCTATTCCCATTGCTGACTCTTGCCGCCGGAGAAGAGACTGATGAGAAAGCGGTGAAGGAAGTGCGAGAGGTGGTCAAGCAGCTCCAGGCGCGGTATGAGAAAACGAAAGATCTCCAGGCGGACTTTACGCAGAAGACCACGATCGAGGGGTTCGAGCGGGCCATCACGTCTTCGGGGAAGGTCTATATCAAAAAGCCTGGTCGGTTACGGTGGAACTATCTCGACCCTTCGGTCGAGGACATTTATGTCAATCGGGACGATGTCAAAGTGTATGTGCCGGAACACAAACAAGTGCTGGTCGGGAAGCTCACGCAAATGGCAGCTTCCAAGGCCCCGTTGGAGTTGTTGCTGGGGGCGGCCAAACTGGATGAGTCGTTCGACATTGAGCCGACGCCGGGAAAGGGACGTGGCGTGGGAGGCATCCGGCTGCTCACCCTCCTGCCTAAGTCGCGTGAAGGTGACGCGGGGAGATCGTTGCAACGGATTGTGCTAGAAGTGTTTCCCAAGACCTACTTCATTCGGACGATCTCTCTCTACGAAGTCAGCGGCAATGTCGCGAGTTTTGAGTTTTCGTCGCTGCAATCCAACATGGGTCTCGGCGATGCATTCTTCGATCTGAAGTTGCCGACCGATGTGGAAGTGGTGAAGGCTCCGGTGCTCAGTGCCCCACAGTGATTGCGATGCGAATCAGTTCAAGGATACACATGGACAGCCGAGCGAGACTGGCGGGACGAGGTAGGGTTGATCTGGTTTGTTTTGTTTATCTGGTTGATTTGGTTCATCTGCTTAGTTTCGTCCAACCAAAAAACCAGACAAACCAAATGAACTAAATGAACAAGACAGGCTGGCGGACTTTTTGAGCATCCTGGTGGACGATTGAGGAGCAGGTGAGCATATGAATCAATCAATGGTCGGTTCCTTAGTTGAAACGGTTGATCAGGCAATCGAAAGGTTGGATTTCGATCGCCTCTCTCGTGAGTATTGGGACCAGAACGAGTTCCTGTTTATTCCACAGTTTCTCCCTCGGTCGGTGGTGGAAGAGCATCTCGTTCCTCAGGCGCAAGGGGTGAAGAGCGAGCTGAATCGCAACTACATTCCCGGCCACAAAAAGGGCGGGAGCGTGAGCTACTACACAGTGATGGAGAAGGCTCCACGCTTTCTCGATCTGTATCGATCCGAAGCCTTCATCGATTTCTTGAGCCGTCTTGTACAGGCCAAGCTCAGTCTATGCCCTGAGAACGACCCCCATTCCTGCGCGCTCTACTACTATACGGAGCCGGGGGACCATATCGGGTTTCACTACGACACGTCCTACTATAAGGGGGCTCGCTATACCATTCTGATGGGGCTCGTCGATAAGTCTACGCAATGCAAACTGGTCTGTGAGTTGTTTAAGGATGATCCTGTGAAAACCCCTCGGCATCTGGAACTGATCACACAACCAGGCGACCTCGTCATTTTCAATGGAGATAAGCTCTGGCATGCGGTGACTCCACTCGGCGAGGGGGAAGAGCGGATCGCCTTAACGATGGAATACGTCACCAATCCGGACATGGGAACCTTCAAGCGGCTGTACTCCAACCTCAAAGATTCCGTTGCCTACTTCGGCCTCCGCACGGTGTTTAAGCAGGCCATTACTGGTTCGAATCGACATCGCTCGTAGGCGCTGTCTTGTTCATTTGGTTTGTCTGGTCTGTCTGGTTTTTGGTTGAGCGAAACTAACCAGATGAACCAGAGAAACCAGATAGACGGGCTTGTCCCACACGTGCGGACCATTGAATTTCCACCATGTACAATAGCTTTTCCGCAGCCTGATTGGAATGCTCCCGTCCCGCCGAACCGTCAACCGCTTGTCCTGATCGAGCGGACGCTCGCTCAGATGGGCCGCGGGGAAGCATGGGGTCAATGACCTCGCCCCAGGCCACGAACGTTTGGGCGGGATCATTGAGATGGGTCAGCGGGTGGCGAAGGAGACGACGCACTAACCAGGAGGCGGCTATGGGATCAAAGCTCGTCAGGTGGGCACTCCGTGTAGGACTGGGAAGCCTGTCGCTGCTTGCGCTCCCATTGTTTCCCTTGGCCATGACCGATTTCACAGCGGTCCAAGCTGCCGAGCTGCCCGATACCTCCGTGCAGATGCTTGCAGGCGGAGACTGGAATCAATGGCACAACGACAAGAAGGTCGAATTCGTTGATGGATTCATTTCCGGAAGCCACTGGGTCGCGAGCAATTCCATGTTTCCGGAATCCATGTTTTCGGATGAAACCGTGCGGGCAGGTGCTCAGATACTTTGGGAGAAGGCCACAGCCGAGTTTGGAAAGGCGATTGATAACCCGAAACTACAATTGCCAAGGCAATACACTGCTAAAGACATAATGGCGTACGGCATGTTCGATAGCTACAAGAAGAACGAGCTCTACGAACGCACCATCATCAAAGTTCCGACGGAGACGATCGTCAGCCGCCTGAATCAGCTCTATGCCGACTCGGCCAATCTCAAAGTGCCCATCAGCGGTGCAATCTACCTCGCCAAGAAAATCACGGATGGTGCATCGAAGGATGACGTGAACACGATACTGCCATATCTCAGAGGTGACAAACCTGTTCCACCAGGATGGATCATCCCGGTCTATGACAAGACTGGGAAGTACATCAAGGTCATCGAGTTCCCTTAACGGGGGAGCCCTGCGAAGTGATGTGCGGATTCACCAAGCTGAGAAGTAACCCGCAAGACAATAACTGACTTCTAAAACAACCACGGAATCACCATGTTACCTCGCGCTCTCTTGGGTAGTGCTTCCGTAGTACTTAGCTGCTCAGGATGGATCACTTGTTTCGCCCTTGCACCTGACTATGGAGGCAAGGTTCTACGCATCCTCGACGGCGGCACCTTCAAAGTCCTGTATGCCCAAGCGACGCATAATCAGATCATGGTTCAGGAAATTTCCACCTAATAGCGTAGAAGGCAAGATCATGGCTGATCCCGACATAAGTAAGGAAGAGCGGGAGCAAGTAATATTTCAGTTGTTCATGGAGGTTGCTCATCTACCCGTTATATCGGGCTCGATCAGGAGCGAACCACCGCCCGCCCCTGATATTCTTTGTGAGATTCAGGGGAGAGGACCTGTTGCCTTTGAGCTGGTCGAGATAGTGACGCCGACGCTGGTCCAGGAAATGGAGAACGGCAAGAGGCTGGAAAAGGCTTTTAAAGCAGTCTGCGAAAGACACTCTCAGATTGCAGTTAGGTTTAGCGATGCTCTCATCTATGTCGGTTTTCTCAAGCATATCACGATTCGACAACGTCTCTCGGTCGTCCCTGAAGTTGTTCATGAACTACGTCAGCATTCCGAGAATTCTAGGGGATATATCGAAGTCCCGCGCAAGCTGCAAAAATTCCTGACTGAAATTTCGGTAACCCGCGGGGTCTCTGACGGGCCAGCGTTTGGTGTCATGGAAATGACGGAACGCACTGAGGAGATATTCGTGCAAATTGAGAAGAAGTGTAAAAAGAAGTATTCGAGTGATCACTCGATCGAACTCTTGGCTCATTACACAAGCCAGCCTTCTTCCAATAGCTTCGATTGGCAGTCCGAGTTTCACGACTATGTTCTCAAGATTTTATCCGGGTGTCCGTTCGAACGAGTGTGGGTCTACGACCATTGGAGTAAGGCGATCAAGTATGTTCACCCTGAGGGAGCATAAAATGGGGGAAGTAGAAAAGGTACCGGGAGTCTTTTCTAGATCTCTCAGTCTGACCCTGTGGGCGACGTGGAGAAGTCGTTGAACCGACACGACAATCACAGAGAAATATGTGGGCTGGTTTCGCGTCCTATGCCGGTCAGTATACTCAATAGTTAGGCAATAAGATGAACCTCGGAACAGGGTGGGTGATAATCGAAGAGTCGTTCCATAGCACAGAAAAGCGTTTAGTTTCGATCATCAGTGCTCGAAAGTGTCAGAAATATGTCCGCGATTTCATGGAGCAAACGTACGTTGATAAATTCGCTTCAATCAACGAAAAACTCTCGTACAAGAAAAACAGAAAGCAATCGCCTTTCAAAATAGAGAAATGCGAACAAACTGGAACCACCATCAGTTGCGGCCATGATCCGATGTTTAGGGCATATTACTGCCACCAGTTGAAACTCATCGGAAATATACTGATCTTTAAATGCCGTATATTCAAAGGTGATCTCAAGCAACGGGTTTCAACTGATCATGAGGGCGAAATCGAAGTAGCCTAACAACACCGCAAACTCGGACGCATTTTCCGTTCGCTACGCTCACAACAAATGCGCCGGTTACGGCTGGCGTTTGGCAGGATTGATATGAACTGGAACCTGGCCGGATTGTTCTTCCTTCTGTTGCCGACCATGGCGTTAGGCGAAACGCCAAAGCCGATGCTCGCAAATGTTCATGAGCTTTCTGAAGCAGGTGCAATGCTCAACATCTGCTTTGAAAGCCCTTCCTACAAGAAGTTGAGCAGCACAGATGCGTTGAAAGTGCACGGGCTTCTTATACGTCTAGCGGACCTCGTTCAGGCAATTGCTGCACATTACAAAGACGAAGTCCTCTATCCCACATACGCGATGGCTAAGGTCAAGATATCAGCTGATCCCTCACTAAAGGAATACGCTAAAACTAAGTATCAGTATTGCGGGCCGTCGCTGATCACTGACATGAGTGCCTACCTCGATGAGAATGAACGGACCATTCGAGAGTTTCTTGGCAAGAACAAAAAACAATAGGAAATAGGGGTCGGGTCTTGCAATCACACATTACATTTCTCACATCCTGGTGATCGTTCCCATCTCGTCGAATCGGCTACTTACCCTGCGCGCTTCGATCTCACGCGGGTACGCGCGTCGTTGATTTCATAGTTGCTGCCGTCTATAGTTTGGTGGACGTAATCCGCATTTTCACGACGGTTCGTCGCGAAATGGCGGATTCGCGCGCGACAAGCGCGAGGAGCGAGACTCGCGTGACGTGTGAGCCCTGTCCCTGAAGTCGCGCTTTTCCGCCAGTCTCGCCCGTCTCGCTTGAGTCAGGGATCGGCGATTGCAGCAGAAACGCGCATGAGTAATGTTGGTCGAGGGGATAGAAATGACAGGCGTCGGCTGACCATGAATCGCCTATTCCAGCATAGTGCCATCGTGCTGTTCGTCCTGTGCGGGGCTGTGGTTTCTCCTCTTGTCCCGGTTCCGGCGGCGGCTGAGTTGCCGGATGCCGCGCAGCGTCACTACGAGCGAGGCATCGCGCTGCTGCGAAAAGGTGACCTTGCAGCGGCATCCGAGGCTGCCAGGAAAGCCATCGAGTTGAATCCCTCCTCAGCTGAAGCGCACCATCTGCTCGGCGTGATCTATTTCAAAGAGAAGAAGCCGGCTCAGGCTGTCGATGCCTTCACCCACGCGCTCAAGCTGAAGCCGGCCTATCCCGATGCCTTGAACGATCTGGCCGAGGTCTATCTGATTCAAGGAAAATCGGCTGAAACGGAGCAGGCCCTCACGCGGGCGATTGAAATCGATCCTCGCCATGCCGATTCGTATCTCGACTTAGCCAAGTTGTATGAGCAACGTCGCGATGTTGCGGCGGCCACTCAGACCTATCAAGCCTTGTTGGCCGTCCATCCGAGCCACCGTGACGCTCTGTACAATCTCGCATTGCTGTATGAGGGGCAGGGAGACAGTCGCGCGGCGCGAGAGACGGTGGGTCGGCTGCTCAAGCTCGATCCCAAGTATGCCGATGGTTGGTACCTCGCCGGGCGGATGTCGGAGAAGAACGACGATCTCGTGGAAGCCGCCTATTCGTATAGACAGGCCATCGCGGCGAAGCCCTCGTTAGTGGACGCGCACTATAACCTCGCGTTTATTCATCGAAGCCAAGGCAAGCCCGTGGAGGCGGAGCGTGAATTTCTCGAGGTCTTGCGGTACCGCCCGGAGTATGCCGAAGCCTATATGAACCTGGGTGTGATCTACACCGGCCTGAATAGGCTTGAAGAGGCGGAACAGTCCTACGAGCGAGCCGTCGCGCTGAAGCCAGACTATGCTGAAGCGCACTACAACTTGGGTGTCTTCTATGAGTTGCATCGGAAAGACCTGCCGAAAGCGCTAGCCCAATATCACACGTACCTCAATCTCGGTGGGCGCGACGATCGCGTTGAGCGGATCGTCGGCACGTCGGGACGGTGAGCAAGCGAGACGCGCGGGAAGGGCGAGACTTGCGAGAAATGTCACCGCAGAAAGCAGAATCGGATGTTCGGGCTCGTCTCGCTCGTCGCGCAAGTCCCGCCCCTCTCGCTTACCAGTAGGGCCAAGGCCGCCAGAAGGGGCTCCAGTAAGGTCCCCAATAGGGGCCTGGCCCCATGTAGGGGCGGATGCGGGGGGGCAGGTCTTCCGATCTAGCCCAAGCGTGTAGTTGTTTGATGTCGATGACGGGATAGGTATAGTCCGTCTCATCTAATGGTAGTGTGATGGAGCCGGATACCTCGCCGGTCACGGTGACTCTGGTTCCTGGTGGGAGGGTTGCGGGATCGAGGAATTCTCGCTGGAGGGCGATGAAGCGGCCCTGTGATTGAGTTAAGTCGTATCCGGGACGCGTCGATCGATCGAGCGGCAGCTGCAAGATTTCGATTCTCGTGCCGTCTTTCAGGCGTCGGGCCGCCAACACTTCGCCGCCGAAGACCACCGCGTGACCTTTCAAGGAGTCCGGTGCTGCCTTGACTTGGAGGAAGGTGAGTGCCTGTGCGTCCGAGCCGTCCCCCGCCTCTTGCGTCGAGGCACAGCCTGTGAGCGTGACGAGCAAGGCCATGGTAGAGAGCAGTGTACGTACCAACATGCCCACAGTATAACAAAGAGTCAGGAGTAAGTTCGTGGCACATTCGATATAATGAGCGATCAGCATTGATCCAAGCCGCATCATTCATGAACACTTCTGCTACAATCGCCGATCCGCTGCTACGACGAGCCTTCGGCCTGCGGGCTCGCCCCTCGGACCCTCAACGTACTGCACGAGTACGCCTCAGGTCCTCCGGCCTCCGCGCGCCGGTCTCGCGACGCGGTTCAGCGATTTCGCGACGAACCGTCATGAATAATGCGGCTAAGAAAGAAAGGAGTCGATATGGTGAACAGACAGTGTGCGCAATGGGCCTTGGCGGTATGTGCGATTGTATGGAGTGTCGTCGTCTTCGGAGGCTCACCAGCCACCGCCGCGTCCCCCGAGTTGAAGGGCAAGTTCGAAGTCCTGAAGGGCGAGGTGTCTACGCATACCCCCGGCAAGGTGAAGTTGATTGAGTTCGCCGACTTCTACTGCCCGCATTGTCACCGGTTCGATGGGGAAGGCCTGGCATTGCTGGAAAAAGAATTCGGGAACAAGCTTGAGGCCACGATGGTGGGGTTTCCGGTCATTCATGGGAAGCTGCCGACCCCGTTCGATATGTACGAGCAGGCGAAGATGATGGGAAAGGGGAATGAAATGAAAGCCGTCCTCTTTCGCACCATCCATAAAGATAAGATCACCGGAGTGCTGGATCGCTCGCTGCGGGAAGTCCTGATCAAGGAAGTCGGACTCGATCCGAAAGTTTTTGAAGAAGGAATGGCCAGCGGGAAACCAGCCAAGATATTCGAGGAGGGGCGCAAGTGGGGCGAGCGCATCAAAGTTCAGCAGACCCCGACCGTGCTCCTCGACGGGAATATTAAGGCGGATAATATCGATCCGGAGAATCTCAAGTTGATTATCCAGAGCATTCTGGATGCAGATGCAAAGAAGTGATGGGTGATGGGGAAGGCGCGAGACGAGCGAGACAAGCGAGATTGCCGGGACGGGCGAGGGTTCGAGGTCCGAAGTTCGAGGTTTTCGGAACTTCGAACCCCGAACTTCGAACTTTGGATCGCGTCTAACGTCTCACGTTTTACGGTGTTGTGATGGCGATCGATCCAATCTGCGGGATGACGGTCGATCCGGCCACGGCAGCTGGAGGTCACGATCATCGAGGCCAGCGCTACTACTTTTGCGGCCTATCCTGCCTGGAACGATTCAAGGCCGATCCGGAGCGGGCGTTGCAGCCACAGCTGGTCAGTTCCGCTAAGCCGACCACAAGAAGACCCCTTCCAATGATGCAGCCGGCCCCGGTCGTGACCGGGGCTGCGGCTATCGATCCCGTGTGCGGGATGACGGTGCAGCCGGCCACGGCAGCTGGTTCCCATGAGTATCAGGGGAAGACCTACTACTTCTGTGCGACGAGTTGCCTCACCAAGTTTCGCGCTGAGCCGATCCACTATTTGACTCCTCCTGAGCAGCGGACTCCTCGCGGCATGCCGGTTCCATCCGGTGGAGTGGTCGAGTACATCTGTCCGATGGATCCGGAGGTGCTTGAGACCCAACCAGGGGCTTGCCGGATTTGCGGGATGGCGCTGGAACCCAAAGTCGTCTCGCTCGAAGATGAATGGAATCCCGAGCTCGAGGATATGACCAGGCGGTTTTGGATCTGTCTTGGGCCTTCCCTCTTGGTCATGCTCTTGGCCATGGCGGATATGATTCCCGGCTTATCACTTCCACAGGTCTTCACCGGTTCGTCGAGGAACTGGGTGCAATGGCTGCTGGCGACGCCGGTGGTGCTCTGGGGTGGCTGGCCGTTTTTTCAGCGAGGGTGGACCTCGGTGGTGAACCGGGCCCCCAACATGTTCACGCTCATTGCCATGGGAACGGGAGCGGCCTATGGCTACAGCACTGTTGCCACCGTCGCGCCGACGCTGCTTCCCAGTTCATTCCGACTGCATGATGGCTCGATCGCGGTCTATTTCGAGGCTGCGGCCATCATTACGGTGCTCGTTCTGCTCGGCCAGGTCCTGGAGCTGAAGGCTCGGAGTCAGACGAGTTCTGCGATTCGTTCCTTGCTCCGGCTTGCGCCAAAGACGGCCAGGCTGATCAAGCCGGATGGACAGGAAGAAGATGTACCGCTCGAGCATATTCAGGTGGGCCATCGACTGCGCGTCAGGCCTGGAGAGCGAGTGCCGGTCGATGGGATGGTCCAAGAAGGTACGACCGCGGTGGATGAATCCATGATCACGGGGGAATCGATCCCGGTCGAAAAAACCGTCGGGGTACGGGTGACCGGGGGAACCATCAACGGCACAGGCGGGATCGTGATGGTCGCTGAACGAGTTGGGCGAGACACGATGCTTGCTCGGATTGTGCAGATGGTCAGTGAAGCGCAACGGAGTCGGGCGCCGATCCAGCGTCTCGCCGATGTGACCGCGGCGTATTTTGTTCCGCTGGTTGTGGCTGCCGCGCTGATCACGGCAGTGGCCTGGGCGATCTGGGGTCCAGAACCGAAGTTGGCCTATGCGCTGGTCAATGCCGTGGCGGTCCTGATTATTGCCTGTCCCTGCGCGTTGGGATTGGCGACGCCGATGTCGATCATGGTTGGAACCGGTCGTGGGGCGACGGTTGGTGTCTTGGTGAAGAAGGCTGAAGCGTTGGAGGTATTCGGCAAGGTGAATACGCTCGTGATTGATAAGACCGGGACCCTCACGGAGGGCAACCCGAAACTGCTGTCGGTGCATGTTGTGCCGCCCTGGTTCGATGTCGATCTGTTGCGCCTCGCCGCGAGTCTTGAACGGAGCAGCGAACATCCGCTGGCTGCAGCGGTGGTAGCGGGGGCGGAAGGGCGGGGGATCGCGTGCGCCCCGGTTGAGCAGTTTCGTTCAGTGACGGGGAAGGGTGTGACCGGGACGGTCACTGGCCGTCGCATTGCCATTGGGACCGCGGCGTTTTTGCAACACGACGTCGGGGTATCCGGCCAGAGCCTCACGCAGTTGGACGAAGAAGCGGCCCCGCTTCGTCGTGAAGGGCAGACGATCCTGTTTGTCGCCATCGATGAGCAGGCTGCCGGCGTACTTGGCGTGGCAGATCCGATCAAAGTCTCTACTCGTGACGCGGTGCAGGAGCTCAAGGCCGAAGGCATTCGCGTCGTCATGGTGACGGGGGATCATCGCGATACAGCCGAAGCAGTGGCCAAGCAGCTCGGCATTGAGGAGGTCATGGCTGAAGTCTTGCCGGACCAAAAGGGACAGATCATTGCCCGCCTCAAGTCGCAAGGCCGCGTGGTGGCGATGGCCGGCGACGGTGTTAATGATGCCCCAGCCCTTGCGTTGGCCGATGTCGGGATCGCCATGGGAACGGGGACGGACACGGCCATTGAGAGCGCGGGGATGACGCTGGTGAAAGGGGATCTGCGCGGGTTGCTCCGTGCACGGCGGCTGAGTCAAGCCACGATGAGGAATATTCGGCAAAATCTCTTGTTTGCCTTTCTCTATAACGTGATCGGGGTGCCGATCGCGGCCGGCGTGCTCTATCCGGTCTGGGGGATACTCTTGAGCCCCATGATCGCCAGTGCCGCCATGACCTTCAGTTCCGTGTCCGTCATCTCCAATGCCCTTCGCCTGCGTCATGTGGAATTGTAAGTGCGCCTCCGACGCACGCATGCTAGGCTACCGGCTGAACTTTGAACGATGAACGCTGGAGTGGTAATCGTTTCCTTGTTTATAGTTCATCGCTCACCGTTCAGCGTTTCCCGGATGACGGACTTTTTCAGCAGCCTGTTAGAAAGGACCGTGGCGTGTTTCGACCCAATGTGATATTGCAAGTCGTGATCGGGCTCTGTGTGGGAGGCTCGATCGTCATTGGAACAGCCCTGGCCGGGAGTCGTGTGATTCCTGTGGCGGGCGGGGGTGAACTCCAGGCGCAGGTCAAGGCGACCGCGACCAAAGTGATTCCCGCTGTCGTCAGCATTGCCTCCACGGTGATGGTCCACGATCAAGCGTTCAGCGACGAAGCGCTACCCTTCGGATTGTTCAAGGATGCCCCGCCGCGGCGGCAGTATGGTCAGGGTTCCGGTGTCATCGTGTCGTCGGATGGCTATATTTTGACGAACAACCATGTCATTGCCGATGCGGTCGATGTGGATGTGATTCTCGCCGACCGGCGGCAATACAAAGGACGTGTGGTGGCCACTGATCCGAAGACCGACGTGGCCGTGGTGAAAATTCAGGCGAACAATCTGCCGACGGTGACGTGGGGGGATTCGAGCACCCTCGCCGTCGGCGAATTTGTGCTCGCGATCGGGAACCCGCTTGGTTTGAGTCGCAGTATGACGTTTGGCATTGTCAGTGCCGTCGGTCGCGCCGATGTCGGCGTCGCCGACTTTGAGGATTTCATTCAAACCGATGCCCCCATCAATCCGGGCAACTCCGGCGGCGCCCTCGTCAATGTCAACGGTGAATTGATCGGCATCAACACGGCCATCGCCAGTCCCACAGGCGGGAGCGTCGGCGTGGGCTTCGCTATTCCGAGCAATATGGCCCGGGCTGCCATGCAGAGCTTGCTCAAGACCGGTCGTGTTGTCCGTGGGTTCCTCGGCGCCTCGACGCAAGATGTCTCGCCGCTGTTAGGGAAGGTTTTTCGTCTTCCCGATGTGAAAGGTGCGATCGTGACCGATGTGCACGCGAAAGGCTCCGCCGAGAAAGCCGGACTCAAGCGCGGCGATGTGGTCGTGCGATTCGACGGGCGCGATGTGATGGACAGCGGACATCTTCGGAACCTCGTGGCCGCGTCTACGATCGGGAGTAAGCACCGACTGGATCTTATGCGCGAGAGTAAACCGTACCAGGCTGAACTGGTTGTGCAGGAGGCGCCGCGTGAACGGACCAAAAAGAGCCAGGCCGCATCGGCCTCAGCTGTCACGGCTCATCCCCTCGCCGGCGTTGTCTTCGACGATGTGACCGCGCCGTTGGCTCGGCAGATGGATCTGGTTGTCACCAGCGGGGTGGTGGTGACGGACATTGAAGAAGGCAGTCTGGCCGAATCCTCCGGTCTCCAGCCTGGCGACGTCGTGCTCGAACTCAATCGACAGGTGGTCAACAATTTTGCAACCTTCCAACGTCTCGCAGACCCTCTGAAACCTACCGACCTTGCACTCCTGCTGGTCAATCGGCAGGGGAACGTCATGTACGTCCCCATTCAAGGCGAATAGAAGCGTGCGGGGTGGCCAGGACGGCCTACGTGCTCGAGCAACGCGTACGCTCGGAAGGATGGGAAGGGAGCAGCAGACCATCCTTCGTGCTCGCAGAGCCCCCACGATGAAACTGTGGTCGCTCGATGCGCGCAGTGAAGGACAGTCTGGCCACTCCCTCTTGGGAAGGCGAGGAAAGTTTAAGCCTTCGATGGATGCCCGCAGTCCGAGTCAGCCCCGCCCCCAGTCTGTTGAAGTTATAGATCCCAGCCAAGCGTGCTCCCCCCGTTGATTGTGGCGACTAACCGTTGACTTGCGCCTCGCCTGATGCTACGTTTTTAAAAATCGTGCTACTTGTGAGGCTGCCATGAAGAAGCTTATTCGATTCGGCGTGTCCTTGGACCATCATCTGCTTGATGATTTCGATCTGCACATCAAGAAGCGCAAGTATACCAACCGCTCGGAGGCGTTGCGGGATCTGATTCGGGACAACCTGGTCGGGCAGGAGTGGGACGACGACAAGGAAACGGTCGGAACGATCACGTTTGTGTATGACCATCATGTGCGAGACCTGACCAGAAAGCTCACCGATATTCAGCACCGCTATCAGCCCCTCATTTTGTCCGGGATGCACGTGCACCTCGACCATGATCATTGCTTGGAAGTGTTGGTCGTAAAGGGCAAAGGCTCTGTCATCAGGAAGGTTGCTGACACCCTCATCGGGACCAAGGGTGTCAAGCACGGGAAGCTGGCGACCACCACCACGGGAAAAGGTTTAAGCTGAGCGTGCTCGTGAGTGTCCTCAGCCTCTTCTTCCATCTCGCCGCGCTGCTGCTCGTTGTCTCCTCAGCCCTCGCCCACGATCCGGACGCCGAAATCGTGGACGTGCCGGAAGTTACTGTCATCGGCGAAAGGCCGGTCGCGGCCTCTTCCCAGCAGTTCATCCCGGACAAAGAAATTCTTCTCCAGCCGCAAGGCCGTCCGGCGCAGGTGTTGCGGTTGATCCCCGGCTTCATTGCGGTGGAACATTCCGGAGGAGCGGGTAAGGCCGATCAATATTTTCTGCGTGGGTTCGATGCCGATCACGGCACCGATGTGGCGTTCTTTGCCGATGGCATGCCTATTAACCTGCGTACCCACGCTCACGGGCAAGGCTACAGCGACCTCAACTTCATCATCCCCGAAACCATCGAGGGACTCGACGTCTACAAAGGCGCCTACCTTCCGGAGTTCGGCGACTTTGCCACGGCCGGGGCGGTCAATTTCAAGACGAGGGATGTCGTGAAGGAAGGGGTCGTCCAGGCAGCCGGGGGGCAGTTCGATACTCAGCGATATATGCTCATGTTCTCTCCAACCCAGGACAAAGTGCGTACGTTGTTTGCCGCTGAGGGCTATTACACGAACGGTCCGTTTGAGAATGACAACCGCTATTTTCGGGGAAATTTGTTGGGGAAAATGACGACGAACCTGACTGGACGGGACGAACTGAGCCTGACCGGTACTTTTCAGAAGGCGCAGTGGAATGCGTCAGGCGAAATTCCGCTTCGCGCAGTCGCTGACGGATCGCTCGATCGATTCGGTGCCATCGATCCTTCAGAAGGAGGCAAGACGCTCCGCAGCACCGCCCGATTGAACTATCATTACGATACCACGTCAGGCGGGCAGTTCTTTGCCAATGCCTATGCCCAGTACTATCGGTTGGATCTCTTCACGAATTTCACGTTTTTCGCCAACGACATCGCGACCAACGGCGTCCCGACCGGAGGCGACGGCATCCAGCAATCCGATCGACGGGTGATGTATGGCGGCGACATCGGGTACAAACAGCGTGGAGAAGTGCTGGGTTTGCCGAGTATTGGGACGATCGGGCTTCAAACCAGAGTGGACAATATCCACGCGCGGTTGGGGACGCAGACGACGAGAATGCCGACCGGGGCCACAACAGACAGCGATATTCTTGAGGCGTCCTATGCACCGTTCGTGAAGGTGGAAGTGCAGCCGATGTCGTGGATGCGATTGGCCGGAGGTCTGCGCGGCGAAACGTTTACCTTCGATGTGCGCAATCGCTGCGCGACTTGTGCGGAACAACCAGCTGGACGGAAGCAATCCGGCATCGTCCTCCCGAAAATGAATCTCATCCTGGGTCCCTGGGCCAGCACCGAATTCTTTGCCAACTACGGTGAAGGCTATCACAGCAATGACGCACGCTCGGCCGTGGCGCCGGGGTCCTCACCGCTTGCGCGAGCCAAGAGCTATGAGGTCGGTGTGCGATCGAAACCCTGGGGGCCTCAAGGAGTAGAATTCATCGCCACCCTGTGGCGATTGGATCTCAAATCTGAACTTCTTTTCGTGGGAGACGAAGGAACGACAGAAATTCGCGGCGCAACTAGACGAGAGGGCGTGGAGGTGGCCGCGCGCGGCCAAGTATGGGGCCCGATTTATTTCAATGGCAGCGTGACATACACGAAGGCCGAATTTCGCAACGGCGATGCGATTCCATTAGCCCCTGAAGTTACGGCGTATGGCGCGGTGCTGGTGCGTTGGCCCGAAGGCTTGACCTCGCAACTGCAAGCGACCTATCTCGGTGTACGACCTCTCACAGAGGACCGGAGCGTCAACGCTCCCTCCTGGATTGACTTCGACCTTTCGGAGCGCTATCAACTGCCGATCAAGCTGTCCCATGGACGTCTGGAAGCGTTCTTGTTCATTCAGAATCTGTTCAACACGAAGTGGGAACAGGCCATATTTGCATTCGAATCGCAACTGAGAAACGAGCCGGCACCGGTCAACGGTATTCACTTCGTGCCGGGAAATCCGCGTACGTTCATGGGCGGCGTTGCCTGGTATTTTGGATCTCCGCGGGTCACAGTGGGTCTTTTTCTGCACTCCGCGTTAACGGAGGCAGGAACGCCGCGGCGATTTTAAGTTTCAGGTAGTCCTCATCACGGTAGCCGTAGGCCCGCCGCTGGAGGACGCGGATCTTGTTGTT
>JANYBU010000176.1 GCA_025360665.1 Nitrospira sp. | reverse complement strand
CGCAATCGTCTGCAGCCGTGCTTCTTCCATGTCGATCACCATGCCTGGCATCATGACCGATTCAGCACAGCCGCCGCTCAGACTCATTTCTCGTTGGAAATACGACCCGGCTTCAGACTCATTTCATATTGGAAGAGGCTGCTGCTTGACACTGCCGGTGGTATTCCACAGAATCGCCCACGGGCTCGTGCAGAGGACGATTCTGCTATGGCACCTCCCCAACATCCCAGCTGGAAGAATCTCGCGATTCGGCAAGGCAAGACCTTTCGTTCTGCGATGCCGACACAGATCGTCTCCAACGAGGAATTTGCTCCTTTCAGCCAAACCGCAGACCAATCCCGAGTCGAAGAGATAGCCACGGCGCTTGTTGAGCAGTCCGCTGCACGACGAGGTCTTACTCGCAGAGACTTTCTCAAGACGACAGGCGGGACGGCTTCCGCGTTGCTGGCCATGAACTCGGTCTTTGGGCGGTTCTTCAACATTGGAGAGATTGAATTGTTCGAGACGTCCGCCTTTGCCGAGCAGCAGGGCGCGCCCTATTTCATCTTCGACGTGCAGACGCACTATGTCGCCTCGCACTACGACCCGACGGATGCCGAAGAGCATCGAAAGGGGGGGGGTGTCCAAACACGCGTTGCTCTCCCTGCGCCGCCGCATTCGCGAGGCTGGGCTCAATCCCAAGCTTGCCGGCGATACCGGTACGCTCGACGATTTGTCCTGGCGAAACTTTGTGAAAGAAGTTTTTCTTGACAGCGAGACCACCATCGGTCTTATCAGCACGCCGCCGGGACCCTATCCGCAAGAAGCGGTCGTGCCGCCGAAAGAAATGGCGCACATCCGCGACGAAATCAATCGCCTTGCGCAGTCCCAACGAATGCTCGCGCATGGATTGGCCACGCCCCAACTGGGGGCGGCCGATTTGGACTTCATGGCGATGCAGGCGGAGATGCTCAAGGTCGATGCCTGGAAGTGCTACACCGGCTCTTGTCCGAAGGGATTCGATCGTGGCTGGTGGATGGACGATGAGACGATCGCCTATCCGATGCTCGAGCAAGCCCGGAAGCTCAACATTAAGCGCGTCTGTGTCCACAAGGGCCTGCCGCTGGGGCTAGTGCCGGACTACAACCATCCCAAGGATTTGATCAAGGCCGCCAAAGATTTCCCCGACATCGACTTCCTGGTCTATCACTCGGGGCTCAAAACTACATCGACGGTGGATGAGGTGTTTGCGAAGACGGGCGAGATTCCCTGGACCACCGAGTTCTGCCGCATGAAGCAGGCCCAGTCTGGAATCAAGAATATCTATATGGAGCTCGCTCGACCTTTGCGCAGCTCGTCACGACCCATCAGGCGGTCTGCGCGCATGTGCTTGGGCAGATCATCGACGCGTTCGGCGTCGATCACGTGCTCTGGGGGACGGACTCCATCTGGTATGGTACGCCGCAATGGCAGATCGAAGCCTTTCGGCGATTCCAGATTCCGGATCAGCTGATCGAGCGGCACGGGTATCAGCCGCTCACGCGTCAGGTAAAGGATCAGATCTTTGGACTGAACGCCGCGCGTGTGTTTGGCGTCGATGCCAAGGTGAAGCGGAATGAGTTGCCGCAGGACGTTTTGGGACAACTCAGGATGAGCTATCTGGAAGAAGGACCTGAGCCGAGCCACAAAGCCTACGGATGGGTGGTGGGGTAAATGCCGTGAGGCGTTAGGCGTAAGGGGTGAGGCGTTATTTCAGGAAGCGATCAAGACATGGACAAGCCGCATAAGAAATTGGATCTCTGGAATGCGGCGATGGAATTGGCAGTAACTATTTACCAAGTAACCGATTCATTTCCGAGAGAAGAGCGATACAGCCTGACTGATCAAATTAGGCGGGCTGTTTCCAGCGTTCCCAGCAACGTTGCCGAGGGGGCTGGTCGGCAAACGAAAAAGGAATTCATCAACTATCTTCACATGGCACAAGGGTCGCTCAGCGAATTAGATACTCACCTCGAACTTGCGAGGAGACTGGGATATCTTGCGCAGGATAGTTGGGCAATGCTCGATAGGCAAGTTGAGCGGATCGACAAGATGCTCAGTGGCCTGATCCGTCATCAGAAAGCGAATGGTGTGAAAAGCGTCGCTGTGAGACCTTGATCTATGTCAGTCTGTATCGCCTCACGCCTAACCCCTTACGTCAGCTAGGAGGTTCAATAGATGAAAAGCGAGATACTCTATCCAGGTGCCTTTCCGATGGTGCGGGTAGATCTGGCGGCAGGCGAGCATATCAAGGCCGAGTCAGGCGCGATGGTGGCGTGCTCCCCGACCATCGACATTGAGAGCAAGATGGAAGGCGGCTTTCTCGGGGCCCTGTCGCGGAAGTTCCTGACGGGAGAGAAGTTCTTCTTCCAGACGCTGCGCGCCAGCCGCGGTCCCGGCGAAGTGTTGCTGGCTCCAACGGTGCCCGGCGAAATTGTCATCTTGGAACTCGATGGCGTGAGCGAGTACATGGTGCAGAAAGACGGCTTCCTCGCAGGTGCCGACGCGATCCTCATCGAAAGCAAAATGCAGAGCCTGAGCCGTGGATTGCTGGGCGGGGAGGGTTTCTTCATTCTGAAAATCAGTGGGAAAGGGATGCTCGTTCTGAACAGCTTCGGGGCCATTCACAAGATTGAGTTGAAGCCCGATCAAGAATACATCGTGGACAATAGCCACCTGGTGGCCTGGTCCGCCACAACCTCCTACAACATCGAAAAAGCCACCTCTGGCTGGGTTTCCAGCTTCACCTCAGGCGAAGGGTTTGTCTGCCGGTTCCGAGGGCCTGGACTTGTGTACATTCAAAGCCGGAACCCGGGCAGTTTTGGGGCGTGGATACGGCAGTTCATTCCGGTCAGTGAGTAGGGGATAGCGGGGTATGGGGATAAAGGGATAAAGGAATGGACGAATGAGTGGCAAGATATGCAGCGCGTTATCCCGTTACCCCCGTACCCCGGTTACCCCGCTATGAGTCCCAACGCCCTCTGTTTCGGTGACGAGTTTCCCGCCGCCGGTGCGCCTTGTATTGTTCAAGTCGAGGAGCATGGACTCACCGTCACTTTTGCATCTGATACTGCCGATGGCCAGCCGGAATCCGTTCCTTTTTCAAGCCTGACCGTCACGGCGGGCGGACTCGATCATGACCATCTCGTGGTGAAATGGGTCAACGTGCAGGGGGAACGGACGCTGTATCTGAAGAACCCTGACGTGATTCGGGCTTTCCGGGAGTCGGTTCCCGACCATCTCAGTCTTCCCTTTGCACAGGCCGCAGAGCGGGTGCGTCAGGTGCGTCACCGGGGCCGGCTCGTCTGGGGCGTGGTCGGCGGGGCGATCCTGGCCACGGTGCTGGGGCTCTGGTTCGGAGCCGATCTGTTGGTCGAGCTTGCCGTGAGCCGGATTCCGGTGGAGTGGGAGCACAAGCTGGGGGAATCGGCCTATCGGGATTTTCTCAGCCACCAGGAGGTGATGAAAGACGGCCCCGCGGTCGCAGCGCTGGGAGAGATGACGCAACGGCTAACCGAACAGATTCCAAATAATCCCTACAAGTTCGAAGTGACGGTGGTGAAGAGCGACGTCGTCAATGCCTTCGCGCTGCCTGGCGGGTATGTGGTGGTGTTCACAGGGCTCATGAAAAAAGCAGAAAGCGGCGAAGAAGTGGCGGGCGTGTTGAGCCATGAGCTGAACCACGTGCTGCAGCGGCATGGGCTTGAACGGATCGTGAAAAGTCTTGGGCTGCTGACGGTGGTGGCCATCGTGCTCGGCGATCAACAGGGCCTCGTCGGGCTGATGAAACAGCTCGGTGTCGAACTGCTCACCCTCAAGTTCGGCCGGGAGCAGGAGACCGAGGCCGATCTGAAAGGATTGCAACTGCTCCAGCGGGCGAAGATCGATCCCTCCGGCATGATCAGGTTTTTCGAACGGCTCTCGGAGAAAGACCAAGGTCGGATGGAATGGCTCTCGACGCATCCGATGAGCACCGCCAGGGCCGAACGATTGAAAGCGGAGCTCGCCGCCTTGCCGAAGAAATCGCCGGAGCCTTTTACGTTCGACTGGAAACACGTGCAGGCTTCACTCGGATCCCAGCCGGTCGCCGCCCCGTGAACCAGAGGAGAGCTATTCGGATCGGCGTGATTGCCGACACCCATGGCCTATTCGATCCGGCGGTTCGACGACATTTTACAGGGGTCGATCACATTCTCCACTCGGGGGACATAGGCGATCAGTCCGTAATCGAACAGCTGGAGCAGATCGCGCCGGTCACCGCCGTCTAGCCCGCATGATTCATGAAGGTTCGTCGCGAACGCGTGCAGACGCGAAGCGAGACCATACACAGGATTTGGAAATCGGTCTGTCGGCTTATCTTGCCAGGGGAAACGCTCCTGTATTACACTAGCGTCCTACACATCACCGGAGGTCATTATGGGAATAAGCGTCCGCCTACCGGCTCGACTCGAACGAATGGTTGCGCGTGTCGCCAAAGAGCGAGGAGCCACAAAGTCAGAGGTCATTTGTAGTGCGCTGACCGCCCTCGAAGATGAGGGCCGCGCGGCCCATACCCGCCCGACCCCCTACGCCGCAATGAAACATCTGATTGGGTGTGCTTCGGGAGGCCCTCCTGATCTCTCAGCGGAAACCGGCAAGAAGTTTCGCGGGTTGCTCCTTCGGCGACGGACTGCCCGGTGAACGCGATCCTAGTTGACGCAGGCCCACTGGTGGCGCTCCTACATCGCGACGATCAGCATCATCAAGATTGTGTGGAGGCGCTCACCAGAATCCGCGATCCCTTGGTGACGGTCTGGCCGGCCTTTACAGAAGCGATGTATCTGCTGAACTTCTCGTGGCGGGCGCAGGAAGCGCTGTGGGAGCTGGTGTCGGAAGAAACAATCCGGCTGCTACCAGTGGAAGCTGATGATCATCGCCGCATGCGAGATTTGATGAAAAAGTATCGCATGCTGCCCATGGATTTAGCCGATGCGGCACTGGTGGCGGTGGCGGAACGTGAGCGGATTCGGCGCATCTTCACCGTAGACCGGCGAGATTTTTCGCTGTACCGTCCCGCCAAGCTGGGTAGGTTTGTGATCATGCCGTAACATCGCAACCTCGAATTGAACGGCGGTCTCTGGCAATGTCGGTGGGTTTGAACAGAGTGGATTTCCCTGAGTCTCACTAGCCTGCACGGTTAGAACAACAGGGGAACATCCCGCAGGATGCTCAAAAAGGCCGTCCAGCAAGGCCGCAGCGAGCGAACAACTGAACTTTGAACGATGAACGCGGAACGCTGAACTGACAATCGTTTCTTTGCTCATCGTTCATCACTCACCGTTCAGCATTTCCCGGCTGGTGGACTTTTTCAGCATCCTGTTAGAGGCCGTGATCGAACTAGCAGGCCGCCGGATCGCCATCCGTCATATTCTGTATGAAGGCGGGAAGCTCACAAAGGACGGGCGAGCCTTTTTGGATCGTGAGCAACCAGACCTCTGAATCTTTGGTCATACGCATCAGCCGAAGGTCAAATGGTTCAGCAAGACGCTGCTGTTCAATCCTGGCTCTGCGGGTCCACAGCGGGTTAATCTCCCACGGGCGGTCGGGACTCTGAAACTGATAGACGGAAAGATCGAGCCCATGCATATTGAGCTGAAGGAGAATCCGAGCAGGAAGCGCCCAGGAAAGGTCCTGGGCGGCGGTCGGCGGCAGATTCGAAGAGACGAGGCATAGTCCACATGGTCTATATACGAGAAGGAGGGATGCATGAGAACAGTCATACAGATTCAACTTGTTCTGTTGTTAGTCGGGATACCCGTCGGGTCCGTGCTGGCCGCGAATCCGGACAATGGCCCTGGCTGTGGTTTGGGTAAGCTCGCGTGGTCGGACTACAAGCATCAGAAAAATATCGCGCCACAAGTGATGATGGCCACCACCAACGGTACGTTCGGCAGCCAGACGTTCGGTATCAGCTTTGGAACATCGGGTTGTACGAACGACGGACAGGTGATGGCCGCACGCAAGTCCGACATGTTTGTCGCCTCGACCTTTGAAAACCTTTCTGTGGATATGGCGCGGGGGCAGGGCGAACATCTTGCGTCACTGGCGACGATGATGGGCGTCCTCGTTGAGCATCAGCCGGCATTCTTTTCTCTGGCCCAGGACCGGTATCGAACCTTGATGGAGAGGGGGGAAGATTCGCAGCTCGCAGTTATCAAGGCAATCCAAGAGGCGGCGGTTGGACATCCATTGTTTGCCGGTATCGCGGAGAGGCCATAAGTAATTTTTCTCGACAAAAATTTATTTTTCGGCTATCTATAATGCGACCGTTGCGTCTTGCACCAGCGGGGAGTTATCCACTCATACAAGGAGGAGGACTTATGTCGAAGAAAGTGATCATGCTATCGGTTGCGGTGCTCTTTGGTATGCAGGCAGGTCTCGCGATGGCGGCCAACCCAGACACCGGCCCTGGCTGCGGGCTGGGCAAGCTCGCCTGGGGCGATTATGCGCACCAGAAGAACATTGGGCCCCAGGTGTTGATGGCGACCACGAACGGTACGTTCGGCAGTCAGACGTTCGGGATCAGCACGGGGACCTCAGGCTGCACGAACGATGGGAAGGTAATGGCCGAGCAGAAGACGACGATGTTTGCTCAGCTCAACTTTGAGAACCTGTCTCAGGAAATGGCGCAGGGCCAGGGTGAGCATCTCGCATCGCTCGCCACCTTGATGGGTGTGCCGGCCGAGCACCAGGCGGCGTTCTTTGTCATGACTCAAGAGCGTTACACCTCCTTGGTCAAGACAGGTGAAGCCTCACCGGTAGCGATGGTCAAAGCGATCAACGACGCAATTGCCACGCATCCAGTTCTTGCCCAGGTTTCGATTCGCTAATCACCAGCACGGGGCTTCGACGTTGAAGTCGAAGCCCCGTGTCTTTCTGACCTGCCGCTTGTACATCGCCGGCCTTCTGTTCATTCTGCTTCTCGCTCCAGTCTCGCCGGTCGATGCTGGCGAGCCTCCTGATAATGCCTATCTTGTCGAACTGATCAACAAGAGTCTGCAGGCCAAGCTCGCCAGCGAGCGAGAGTGGCATCTCCTGCTCCATTACCGAAAGGATCTGTTTGGCGGCCACACCAGCGAGCAGGACGACCCGGGGTTTTTCATGTCGCCCGATGGGAAAACCGATCCACAGGCAGAACTCGACGCGACGCTGAAGCAGTTCTTTTCCGATGAGCTCGTCGGGCGCTCGAAGCAGCCGGCTCAATGTGCGTTCATCGCGCGGTATGAATGGCTGCGGAATCAATTGCGCTTCGACGAGACCCGCCTCCCCCCGATGGCCTGCGAGCGGTTCGAGCGATGGTTCGCCGATTTTGAGGCCCAATCGATCACGCTCATTTTTCCCTCCGCCTTCATGAACAATCCCGCATCAATGTTTGGGCATACGCTGTTTCGGGTAGATCAACGGGGTCAAACCGACAGCACGAGAATCCTGGCCTACACGATTAATTACGCAGCCGATGTGCCTCCCGACGCCGGCATGGCCTATCCGATCCGGGGCATTTTCGGTGGGTACCGCGGGTACTTCTCGACGATTCCCTACTACTTGAAGGTGCAGGAGTATCGAGACATCGAAAATCGGGATATTTGGGAATATCGCCTCAATTTTACGGAACATCAGGTAAGGCGGTTCCTGATGCACGCGTGGGAACTCGGGAATGCCTCCTTTGACTATTTTTTCTTCAAAGAAAACTGCTCGTATCATCTCCTGGCACTTCTCGATTATGCCGATCCCACCCTGCATCTCACCGACGAGTTTCTTTTTTGGACCGTTCCTGCCGACACAGTCCGGCTCATTGCGTCGAAACCGGGACTAGTTTCCGGCATCGCCTATCGGCCTTCCCGCAGCAACCTGATCCGGCGGAAGCGTGAGTCCTTGCCCTCGGAGGAACGGGAGATCGCTCATCGGCTCACAAAGGATGTCGGCGAGCTGAAATCAGCGGCATTGAGTCGATTGGAACCTATGCGACAAATCTTCCTTCTCGATCTCGCCTCCGACTACCTCCGGTATAGAATCGATACAACCGACGAACCGCCACCTGAATTGAAAGAGCGCAACCGCGCCATTCTTGCCGCCCGAAGCGAAATCAGATTGCCTTCGGAAGAATTTCGGGTCGAACCATTCGCCAAACAGCCGGAGCTGGGTCACAACACCTCACGAGCCAGCGTGGGCGCAGGTTGGCGAAACAACAGTGCGTTTGAAGAGCAGACGATACGCGCGGGATATCATGACCTGCTCGATCCCGAGATCGGGTACACGCCGAATGCACAGATCGAGATCGCTTCGGTGACGATGCGAACCTATAACCAGCATAATCAAACAAGGTTGGAGCGCGCCACGCTGGCCAATGTCGTCTCGCTCTCTCCGATGGATTCGGTGTTTCACGCCCCGTCGTGGAAGATCAACGTCGGGATGAACACGATCAAGCATGGGGGATGTGAGTTATGCAGCAATGGAGTAATGAATGGCGGAATCGGAGCGGCAGTGGAAAGTCGCTGGCTTGGCCACCAAGTCTTTTTTGCCTTCGCCGAGGCCGAGGCGAACTACAGCCGCGCCTATGACGAGCGCCATCGAATCGGCGGGGGCGGGTCGGTCGGCATGCTGGCGGATCTCACGGAGCGCTGGAAACTGCTCGCGTCGGGGACCTATCTCCGATATCCCTTGGGGGACAAGAGTGATGACTTCCGTTGGACCGTCGGCCAGCGGCTCACGTTGCTCCGGAATCTGACACTCCGGCTCGACTACAACCACCGCGACCACGACAACGACGTCATGTTCTCGATGCAGGCGTTCTTTTAGCGCTATGGAGACGTAGGGGGAGAAGCGGTAGATGACGAGGCTGGAGTGGTTGAGAGATCGCTGGTTGCCGGCTTTTTCTTGTATTGTTCTTGCGCTTCTATGGCCGCCTTCATTTCAGGGGAGGGAGGCGGAGGACGATAACCGCTGATCACCATTACACGGTCGTCAGGGCTGTACACAATGTATGAGTATTCGTCATGGCCCTGGAATACCTCGATCAGACTTAAAATCGGTTCAGCCAAACCGATTGTGGCCAGATCGATGTAGAAGTTTAAGGTGGCTCGGCCGCCATTTGGCGAGTTTCCTATTTCATACTTGTACGTGTCTTCTTTTTTCCCCTCCTCAAGCATTTTGGAGGAAACAGGTGTTCCTAATTGAATTTCGACTTGTTTACGAGAGGAGCCGACTTCGAAAGCATCGAAGATTGGTTCTTGATGGCCATTCAGTGCCATGGCGATTGAGCACCCCACATTTGCCAGCCCGATAAAGCCTATTAGTACGGATGTAAGCTTATTACTCATGGCTGCCTCCGTTGTTTATGCCAATCGGAATGTCTGGGAGATTTCTCTCTGGAATAAGAGTCAGAAGTCGAGCAAAGACGTTAGCAAGCACCTTAAGTACATAACATTATGGTTCGCGAACTGAGATTTGTAACCGGTGCAGGATCGTACAGCTAATGATTAGCTTTTGCAATGCTAAGCAGTTAGGTGGGTACCACCATTCGATTCGACAGCGTATGCTCAGTAGGTAATTGCAAGGTCTGACTTTCCCATGAGCATCCTCGACCAATTCTTCGTCTATCATCCCGAGCCCTGGCAAGATCGGGACTGGGCCAGACTCAGTGGGTTGCCGCTTGAGGATGTTTGGTTCCAGGCTGCCGATGGGGCTCGGTTGTTCGGTTGGTACGTTGAGGCGCAGGCAGATCGTCCGGTCATACTCTGGTGCCACGGCAACGCAGGGAACATTATCAACCGACTGGAGAACCTCCGTGAACTCTACCGCCTCGGACTGTCGGTGTTCCTGTTCGACTATCGCGGCTATGGTCGGAGCCAGGGGCGGCCGTCGGAAGAGGGGCTCTATCAGGATGCGCTCGGGGCGCACGATTATCTCACGCGAACCAGAATGATTCGCCCTGAGCGCATCGTCCTATTCGGGCGCTCGCTCGGCGCGGCTGTTGCGGGCGAACTCGCCGCGCAGAAGCCTGCGGCGGGGCTGATTCTAGAATCGGCGTTTCCGTCCATCGAAGCGGTGGTCAAGTTCCATTACGTGGGGGTGCCGGTCCATTGGCTGCTCGGGGCAGACTTTAAATTGATCGATCGCCTTCCGCACCTCTCGCTGCCGAAGCTGATCATTCACGGCGACAAAGACGACATCATCCCGCTCGAATTGGGCCGGCAGGTCTTTGAGGCAGCCAAGCCACCCAAGTCCTTCTATCTCATCGAGGGCGCAGACCATAACAATACCTACCAGGTCGGGGGCGCGGCCTATTTCCGACGATGGGTAGAGTTTGTTCAAACCGCCATCCGATCTTAGCAGGCTGCTGAAAAAGTCCGCCAGCGTAAGAAGACCGTTGTTTGGTCTGTTTGGTTTGTCTCGTTTATTTGGTTGAACCAGACTATAACCGAATAGACCAGAGAAACCAGGTGAACCAGACAGACCATACACGAAGAGGACGGCCTTTTTGAGCAGCCTGTTAGTCCGTACTCGACTGAAATAGGTAAGACTTGAGGAAGTGGGCCGACAGACCGAGATAGGGTAGGCAAGTCGCGCCCACGGCAAAATTTCATAAGAAGTGATTGGAGATCGACTCGGCATTTGATAGAGTGCGCGCCAGCTGAGCCGAGGGCCTCTCAGAGGAGCGGCTTAATGGCGGACGGAGTAGACGTTTTCATGGATAATGTGGGTTAAGGAGGCCGGGGTGATGATTCCATTTCGTCTGCTGGCGTTCAGTCTGCTGGGTGTCGCGATGATGCTTGCCACTGGCTGTGCAGGGAAAACCGGCACAGTGCAGCCACAGGGATTGACCGACACGAGGCCAGTCGCGGACCAGACTCCTGCGCCATCGTCGTCGCCAGAGACTCAATCGGACGAACCGCTTGATCCCTTTGCCAGGGCCGATGAAGGAGCCGGCGAGGAGTATGATCCCTGGGAACCGATGAACGCCAACGTCTTTGAGTTCAACCGCCAGGTCGATCGATTTGTGCTCAAGCCAGTGGCAAAGGGATATAATTTTGTCATGCCCGACCTGGTCCAAGTCGGCATCAGCAACATCTTTTCCAATCTCCGGTTCGCTCCCCGCTTTTTGAACAATGTGTTTCAGGGCAAGGTCAAAGGTGCGGGCATCGAAGTAGGACGGTTCTTGATCAATAGCACGGTAGGATTGGGTGGGTTCTTCGACCTCGCGAAACATGTCGACCTTGTCACACCGGACGAAGACATGGGACAGACGCTTGGATTCTATGGCGTCAAACCAGGCCCCTATCTCGTATTGCCGCTGCTCCCGCCCTTCACCGTTCGGGATTTTCTTGGATATGTCGGCGACGTGTTTCTCAATCCGATCAACTGGCTTGTGGCGCCGCTCATTGAGGTCAACCACGTGCCCTCTGTCATTGCCCGCCATAATCGGATGACGTCCAGCCTGATTCAGACGGGGAGTCGCGTGGGAGAGATCGTCAATGAACGGTCGCGGAATCTCGAAAAGTACCAGGGAGTCGAGGAAGCGACGTTGGATCTCTATACCGCCGTGCGCAACGCCTATCTGCAGACGCGTGCAAGGGCGATTCGGGAATAAACGAAGCCCGGTCTGTCTGGTTGATCTGGTCCCTCTGGTTTGTCTGGTTTTTTGGTTGAATGAAACTAACCAGATGAACCAAATCAACCAGATAAACAAAACAAACCAGATCAACCAGACAGACGTTTTTATCGGATTACGCCCAGTTCCCGGCCGACTGTTGCAAAGGCGGCGCTGGCTCGCACAAGCTGCTCGTGCGTGTGGGCCGCCGACATCTGCACACGAATCCGTGCCTGACCTTCCGGCACAACCGGGTAACTGAACCCCACGACATAGATCCCTTCCTCCAAAAGCCGCTCTGCCATCCTGGTGGCGAGCGAGGCGTCACCCAACATGATCGGGATGATGGGATGTTCGCCGGGAATGAGTCGGAATCCGAGGGCGGTGAGTTGCGCGCGGAAGAAGGCCGCGTTCTCACGCAGCCTGGCCCGTAACTGGTCGCCTTGGGCTACGAGGGTCACGGCCCGTCGCGCCGCTGCAGCGATGACCGGGGGGAGTGAATTGGAAAACAAGTAGGGTCGCGACCGCTGTCGCAACAGTTCGACGATTTCCTTTCGTCCGGACGTAAACCCGCCTGCCGCGCCGCCCAATGTCTTGCCCAGTGTGCTGGTGACGATCTCGATCCGGTCCGCGACGCCGAAATGGTCCGGCGTGCCGCGTCCGTTGCGCCCGAGCACACCGGTCGCGTGACTATCGTCCACGATCACGGCTGCATCGTATCGATCCGCCAGATTGACGATCCGATCAAGCTTTGCGAGATCGCCATCCATGGAGAAGACCCCGTCCGTTGCGATCAGGCGAAGGCGATAGGATGTCGCGTCGCGCAGTTTGGCTTCCAGGTCTGCCATATCGGAGTGCGCATAGCGGAGCCTGGTGGCCTTGCAGAGCCGGATGCCATCGATCAGGCTGGCGTGGTTCAAGGCGTCGCTGATGACGGCGTCTTGCTCGCCGAGCAGCACTTCAAAGAGTCCGCCGTTGGCGTCGAAGCAGGAACTATAGAGGATGGTGTCTTCGGTGCCCAGGAAGGTGCTGAGCGCTTGTTCGAGTTGTGTATGGAGATCCTGCGTGCCGCAGATGAACCGGACGGAGGCCATTCCGTAGCCATGCTCTTGCAGTCCGACGGCGGCGGCCTGTCTGATGTCAGGATGGTTGGCGAGCCCCAGATAGTTGTTGGCGCAGAGATTGAGGACCTCACCTTGCGCCACGCGAATCTCGGCCCCCTGCGGACCGAGGATCTGCCGCTCAGATTTGTAGAGGCCTGCCGCGTGGATTTCAGCGAGTCGCTCTGACACAGTTTTTTTGAGTGAGTGGTAGGCCATGGATCGTCGTCGCGAGATGCGCGTGCCGGGCGAGACTTGCGCGAAATGGAGAGGATGCTAGTCGCGCGTTTCTCGCATGTCCCGCCAATCGCGCGTCGTTATGGAATCAGCACCACTTTTCCACATTGGCCGGAATTGATCAACTCGAACCCCCGCGCGAAGTCTTTCATGGGAAAGGTATGGGTGATCACCGGCTTGATATTGAGTCCCGCCTGGAAGAGACCGGCCAAGCGATACCAGGTTTTGAAGAGTTGGCGGCCTGTAATACCATAGACTCGAATCCCCTTAAAAATAATTTCATTTGCGAGATCGCAGTTGATCGGGCCGGTTGGAATGCCGAAGAGTGTCACGCGCCCGCCGTTTTTCACGGCACTGAAGGCTTGATGCAATGCCGTAGGGTTCCCCGACATTTCGAGCGAGGCGTCGACGCCTTCGCCGGCGGTGATCTCGCGAATGGCGGAGGCGATGCGCTCCGCTGTCTCGGTCTTGGCGTTGAGCAGGTGATCGACACCGACTTGTTTGGCCAGGTCCAGGCGGTACGCACTGACATCCGTGGCGATGATCATGGCGGCGCCGGCCGTTCGTGCGACGGCGGCTGCGAACAGTCCGGTCGGACCACAGCCGGTGATCAAGACCGTCTGTCCGGTGAGGTCTTCGGCCAAGGCGGCGTCGACGGCGTTGCCGAGCGGTTCTTGAACGCAGGCGAGTTCTGGTGGAATGGCGGGCGAGGTCTTCCAGAGCACAGTTTCAGGCAAGACGACGTACTCCGCGAACGACCCGTCGCGATCGACCCCGAGGATGCGATAATTTTTGCACACATGCGCCTGTCCGGTGCGACATTGGAAACAGTGACCACATGTGATGTGCGACTCGGCTGCAACATAGTCCCCTATCTTGACCAATGTGACCTCGGCCCCGACCTCCACCACCTCGCCGCACATTTCATGGCCGATAATCCGGGGGGGATGGATACGGCTGTGCGCCCAGGGATCCCAATTGTAAATATGGGCATCCGTCCCGCAGAGAGAGGTGGCTGTGACGCGGATGATCGCATCGGTGGGGCCCGGTTTCGGATCCGGCCTGTCGGTGGCGGTCAACCCTGGTTGTGCCGATGTCTTGACGAGCGCACGCATGGGCCCATTGTATACCACGGGCTCGATCTCGCCTACCCTTTCAAGAAAAAACGGGTTGCGCCAGTGTTTGCGAGATCTGTAGGATGTAACCTATGAAGGATCTGCACCACCGCGGGCTAGCCCGCATGATTCATGAACGCTTCTGTTGCAATCGCCGATCCGCTGCTGCGACGGGCCTTCGTCCGGCGGGCTCGCCCCTCGGACCCTCACCGTACTGCACGAGTACGCATCGGGGCCTCAGGGCTCCGCGCGCCGGTCTCGCGACGCGGCTCAGCGATTTCGCGACGAACCGTCATGAATCATGCGGGCTTATGCTGCTGGCGGGGATGTGCTGTGTGGCACTCTTCTGTCCCGGCCTCATCGCACCAGCGCAATCCGCATCAGCGCCACAGACGGCTTCCTCGTCCGTCCCCACGAAGCGGTGGGCGCAGTTCGAGTTGAGCCAAGCGGAGTCGATGGGAGATCCGCAAACCGGCAAGCCCGTCACGCTGACGATTTTTCTCGGAGGCGTGACAGTGGGTACGACCCCGGTGGTGGCGATCTGTGAATCGATTGTGTTTCAAGCCCAAACAGTTACGCTTGAGCCGGATGCAGAGTCGATGGCGTTGAAGGGGACAGTGACGTTCGAGCCGATCCTGATGAGTCGGACCTCCGTGCCGCCCAGGGCGGCGCGAGTTCAAGTGACATTTGCTCGATCCCGCCAGGACAGACTCGAGCCGTTCATGCGGCGGGTCGTGTATGTGACCATGGGTCCGTTGGAACCAGCCAAAGAGAATAGTGAATTGCCGCTCATTCGTCCCGAGGAGTCGCAGAGCGAGGACGTTATCTTGGATGAAGCGAAACCGTCCGTGGAACCGGTCTCGACTGGAGCCTTATCCGAGGAAGATCTGGTCCCGTTCTCCTCCCCAGGGGAGGGGACGGCCTATTGGCAACATGTGAGCCACCTTATCAGCCGGAGTTGGGCCCGCCAGATTCGCGGAATCAGGCGGGCGCCAAGCAGCGAAACGGTGAAGGTCCGTTTCAAGATGTTTCCCAACGGCCGCGCCCAGCTGATCGAGATTGAGAAAGGTTCCGGCGCGCGCGAGATCGACGAAGCAGGAATTTATGCGGTAATCAATGCCCAGCCGTTTCTGCCGTTCCCCAGCGAGCTGGAGGAAGACGCGGTGGACGTGCATGTCCGGATGCGAACCGGTAGCCGGGGACGATCTCGCGAGGTGCAGTCGATCGGGAATTTGTCGACCAGCAAGTCTGGTGCATCGGGCCAGTCTTCGAAGAGGTAGGTTGCAGCCCATTTCAGGCCCCGTCTGCGATACGTTTGACTTAGAGGAGTAATTCATGCTGAAGAAGAGAAGGCAAAGTTGGCGCATGCTATTGCTGCTTGGAGCGATGCTCTGGTTCCCGTTGGTGGTTCACGCAGAACCAGCTCGTTGGAACTTGGACCCTGAGCATTCGACGATCGAGTTTCGCATCACGCACATGGTCGTGTCGAAGACCACAGGCCGGTTCACGGACTATGCCGGGTTTATCGACATGGATGCTGAAGTTGGCACCGTGACGGCCATTGAGGCCACGATCAAGGCTGGGTCGGTGAATACGAATCACGAAAAACGTGATACCCACATACGGAATGCCGACTTTCTCGATGTGGAGCACTATCCGACAATGACCTTTAAGATGAAGAGCTACAAAAAAACAGCAGAGAGCTTTACGGCGGTAGGAGACTTTACGCTACGCGGGGCGACCAAGGAAATCACCCTGGTGGGCCGTTATAATGGAACGACGAAGGACCCCTGGGGCAATACCAGGGCCGGCTTCAGCGCGGAGGGGAAACTCAACCGCAAAGACTTCGGTTTGGTCTGGAACAAGACGTTGGATAGCGGCGGGCTCATCGTTGGTGACGAGGTCCAGATCCGGCTTGATATTGAATGTATCAAAGCGAAATCCTAGCAAGCAGGGTTTGCTCACGCGCGACGGGCGAGACAGGCGAGAAAAGCGCGACAGGTGGAATGAGGACTTGCTCGTCGTGCGCATCACGCCTTTCGCGCTTTTCTCGCCTGTCTCGCAACACCCCGTTCGCCGCCAGCCCATCTTTCTGAGAGCGATCAATGATGAAGGCGATGGTCCTGGCGCGCACAGCGGACGTGGGAACTGCCCCGCTACAGCTTCGCGAACTTCCAATGCCGGAGCCAGGCCCTGGGGAGGTCTTGGCTCGCATCACCGTCTGCGGGATCTGCCGGACGGATCTTCACGTCATCGAAGGCGAGTTGGCCAACCCCGCGCTTCCGCTCATTCCCGGCCACCAAGCCGTCGGGGTTGTGAGTCAGGTTGGCGCAGGTGTGAGTGAGCCGACGGTCGGTGAGCGAGTCGGCATCGCCTGGCTGCAGCACACGTGCGGCCACTGCGAATTTTGCACGAGCGGGCACGAGAACCTGTGCGAGCGCGCCAGGTTTACCGGCTATCAAGTCGATGGCGGATACGCGGAGTATGCGCTCGTCCCGGCAGCCTTTGCCTATCCGATTCCACAGGTCTTTAGTGATGAAGAAGCGGCCCCCCTCCTCTGTGCCGGGATCATCGGCTACCGCGCATTGCGTCTGAGTGGAATCCAGCCGGGCCAACGGCTCGGTCTCTATGGGTTTGGAGCGTCCGCTCACATTGCCATCCAGATTGCTCGTCATTGGGGCTGTCAGGTCTATGTCAGCTCATTGAAACCAGAGCATCGACGTCTCGCACATGAATTGGGTGCCGTATGGGTGGGCGGGGCGACCGACAGCCCGCCGGACAAGCTCCACGGCTCGATTATCTTTGCGCCGGCCGGGGAATTGGTCCCACCGGCCTTGCGTTCATTGGAACGCGGTGGCACGCTCGCCCTCGCAGGCATTCACATGACGCCGATTCCCTCGCTCGACTACGATCGTGAGGTCTTTGGCGAGCGAGTCATTCGAAGTGTCACGGCTAATACGAGGCAGGACGGCCTCGATCTCCTGCGCGAGGCGGCTGCGATTCCGATCAAGCCCCATACCCTGTCGTTCCCCCTCGCCGATGCCAACCGTGCGTTGCAAGAATTGAAAGCCGGACGCTATTCGGGAGCCGGGGTGCTCGTCCTGCCGTGACCGACCGGAAGAAAAAGAGCATGGGCCTATGGTAGGATTTCCCGCGATGCGTCAGACCTGTCTCGTCCTTTTGTGTGCTAGTGGCCTGCTGCTCGTCGGCCTGCCGGCCTGGGCGTTGGAGTTTACCGCCGATCAAGTGACCAAGATCGATGGCCGAACGCATAAGGCGAACATCTATTACCGCGATACGATGTGGCGCATCGAACACCATTCGATGGGGCCGGTCAACGTGAGTATCGTGCGCAAGGACAAGCAGGTTGTGTGGTTGCTGCTCTCGCGGATGAAACATTTCAAAACAATGCCCTATAGTCCGGAACAGAATCTCAGGGTGAGCGAACAGCTGGAGGGAGAAGTATCGCGGCAGGAGATCGGCACGGAAGTGCGCGAGGGGCATCCGACGATCCTGTACGAAGTCACGACGAAGCAAGGGGAGCAGGTCGAGGTGTACTATCAGTGGATCGCCACGGATATTCATTTTCCGATGAAGCTGGCGAGGAAAGACGGGAGTTGGATCGTGGAGTACCAGCATGTGAAGCTGCGGTCGGTCTCGGACTACCTCTTCAACCTGCCGGTCAACTTTCAGCCGCTGGAAGACTTCGACAAACAAGAGACACCCGGGCCTATCGGGCCTGGCATGTAACTCAGCAAGGAGGCTTGATCGTGCGAACAGTCGGAATCATCGGTGGTATTGTGATCTCAGGGTTGATCGGAATTGGTGGATTGGCTTATGCGTTGGATGTGTCCGACGTCGTCCGGGAATGGACTCCCGAAGGAAAGAAAATTGCCGCAGAGCGGGCGAAGCTGCCGGCTCACGACGAGATGGTCCTCATTCCGGCTGGCTCGTTCATTATGGGGAGCGACAGGAAGGTAGACCGCAACGCCTATCCGGCAGAGTTCCCCCAGCGGAAGGTCTCCCTGGATGCATACGAGATCGACCAGTTCGAAGTGACAACCGTGCAATATCTGAAGTTCATCCTCGCCAAGGACCTGCCGCCACTCATCGATTGGCAGTACGCCGGCGGCAACTTCCAGGAGACCATGGTCAACCATCCTGTGATGCACGTGTCGTGGACTGATGCCGATGCCTACTGTACGTGGGCGGGGAAGCGCCTCCCGACCGAAGCCGAATGGGAAAAGGCAGCGCGCGGGGAGGATGGGCGGATTTATCCCTGGGGAAATCAGCCGGCCGGCCTGTCGCGTGCGAACTTCGGGCGGACCGGGTTGTCAGGTCCGGTACGCGATCGTCCTGAGCGGTTGCTGCTCTATCCACCGATCATTTCCGTGGACAAATACGACAATGCCGTAGGCCCCTATGGCACATTCCAGATGGCGGGTAACGTGGCCGAGTGGGTGGCCGACTGGTATGACCAAAAATATTACGCGACAGCGCCGGATAAAAATCCCAAGGGACCGGAGAAGGGAACGCAGCGGAGCTTCCGTGGCGGAGGCTGGATCGACAGCACGCCGAGCGTGCGGGGCGCGCAACGCAACGGGACCGATCCCAACACCAAGATGAACTGGATGGGGTTCCGTTGCGCGCGGGACGCAAAAGAAGGAGTGGGTGCGCAGGGCTGACGCTTCCATGCCTCCGAAGCGACCCTTTCGGGTTCCGGCGGGCGGCAGCCTTCGGAAATTCCCTCGGGGACTCGGTCAGTTTCCGTTTTCCTTCCCGCCGGAACCGCGAAGGGGGCCCCGCTTCTCCGGCAATGTTCGCGTCGAGCCCTACACACCTTGATGGTGGTGGATGAATAAGTGAATGGAGACTCCGCCAATTCGGTGCGTGTGCGGTACAGAGCTAATTGCTTTCCGTCCCAGGATAGGGAATACCTAAGTTGTTGGCAATGATCTCAAACCCTCGTTCATTCTTGTACTGATCCATATCCACCCCCTTTGTAAGCACTCTTTCCCATCCCGACTTGGCCTTTTGATGGTGTTTCTTGAGGAATTCGACGGAGAGAGTGTAGAACTCGGGCTCGCTAAATCCCTCGCGAACAGGGCGGTTCTTGTAATAGTAGCCATTGTTCAAAAAGACGACGATTAGATAATCGAAAGCACCGAAGGATTTGTCTTTCAATGGAAAGGCTCTATCGGAATCCGTCTGGTAGCGGCTCTTAACCTGAACACGAATCTGAACACTGCTTTTTCGTGGATCGGGGTGAATACAGATTAGGTCATAGCCTTCATTATTTGGAGGAGCCTTATACGTGAGAATGTTTCGCCGCAAGAGATGTCCTATCACCAAGTGTTCTGCTCCCAATGATATGACTGGATATCGACGCGCGTCCTTATTTCCCATAATGAAGGCCGATTCTATCTGGCTGAGCGTAAACGCGCTAGCTGCGTTTTGAGATGAGGATCGAGTGTACTTGTTCGCTACATTCTTTGACCAGGACGCCCATCTTCGGGTGGGAGGGTTCGAAGTCGATGGGGAGATCGTAGTGGCGCAGGCGTTCGCTGGCGGCCGGGCCGATGGACGCGACGACCATCTTTTCGCAGGCCTCTTTGAACTGCGCGGTGGTGCCTTCCTGTTCGAGTAACTGCATGACATGATCGATCTGAGCGGCGTTGGTGACCAGCATGACCTGCATGTGTCCCGCAATGATCTCGCCGAGCACCTGCTTCAACGGGCCTGTGTCTTCCGGGAGCGCCCAACGGTAAATGGGAACGGGAAAGATTTCTGCGCCACGTCGTCTCAGGGCCTCCAGGAGTTCAAGATTTGATGTGCCATATTCCTGCACGGCGACGCGGAGGCCTTTGACGGGACGGTACTCGTCGAGCGTGGAGACCACCTCTACCCATGTGTTCGGTTCCGGTACGGTGAGAGTCGGTGTGATACCAAGGAGCTTGAGTGCCGCCACCGGCTTGGGGCCGCGAGCGACGATTGCCGTTTGCGTGAGCCCCGCCATGATCGACGACATGGGATGGCGCAAACGGAGAATTTCGAAGAGGGTGGTTGTGCCGATGCCCGTCATAAGGATGAGAATATCGACCTGTCCGTCGATCAGTCTGGCGCCGAAGCGCAACGCAGCGGGATTGTCCTGGATGGGAATTTCTCGGAGGGCAGGAGCCACGAGAGGTCGGCCGCCATAATGCTCGATCAGCCGCGTCATCTCCCTTGCCATACGGCTTTCGAATGCCGCGATGCGCAGGCCGTCAAAACTAGATTTGCTCATTGGATCATCTAATCATCTGTCGATCTGTCGATCTGTTGAGTGCTCGGAAATTCCGGTCAATCATCAGATCAACAGACCATCAGATTCTCCTCGATTTTGCCGTTTGTCTAGACGCCGAGAAGATTGCAAGTAGCTCGCTGGCTTCTTGTAAGAGATCTATTGTTTGGTTTCCCGAAGCGATACCGGACTCAGTCAGAAGTTCTAACCAGAACACCGTCTCGTCTGTTTCTTCAACGACCGTTCCAAACTTTGCGATGAACTCGGCACGTGAACGGGCCCGGCAGACGGCTCGATAGTTGGCTGCGACGGATGTCCCAGATCGGACAATCTGATGTCCGAGTACGCGAGCTTCAGGTGTCTTGGGAAGCCCTCCCGGACAGTCTGATAATGTTGAGCGCGAAATCCTTTGTTCTCTTGGCCAAATCCTGTGTTGGGCCGAAGTCTTTCACAATTCAACAGATCATCAGATCGACAGATTCTTCACTTCGCATCCGCCGCGCACCTGAATCCTGTCGATTCGTTCCGAATCGTCGGGTCGCTGTCCACGCGGGTAAAGATGCGGACCGTGGGGGTCTCGTTCTGCCATCCGGCACCCCGAATGACTTTCTCGATACCACTGTCAGGGCCTTTGGGATTCCTCGCAGGACTCTTCTCGTAGTACCGGGCGTCGTACCAGTCGTTGACCCATTCCCAGACGTTGCCGGCCATGTCGTAGGCGCCGAACGGGCTCTTGCCCGCTTCATAGCTCCCGACTGGCATGAGGGTCTTCTCGCCGATCCACTTTTGATTGAAGTTGAGATGTTTCATCGTGGGCTCGACATTGCCCCAGGGGAATCGTCGATCGGCGGTGCCCTTTGCCGCCTTTTCCCATTCGGCTTCAGTCGGGAGTCGTTTGCCCGCCCAGGCGCAATAGGCCTCGGCGTCAAACCAATCCACATTGATCACGGGTCGGTCGGTCAGTGAGTCAGCGATAGTGTCTCCTTGCCAGAGGTTTCGCGTCGGGTTCTTAGGATTTTGTGGGACACGATGGCCGGTGGCTTTGACGAATTCCAGATAGCGACCGTTCGTCACTTCGAATGTGTCGAGAAAAAAGGTGTCCACAACCACCTCATGGCGTGGATATTCATCACGTCCGCCATCCCGATCTCCTTGTGGGACACCCATGGGAAACGAGCCGGCCGGGACCTCGACCATCGGCGCACCGTCTTTGCCCGTCGGTGGTGTGAGCAGGGCCTGCGATGGTTGGTCGGCTGCAAAGAGGGGGGACACGTTCAACAGGACACAGAGCACAGTCGAAACAAGCAATGGTCGGACAGACATCGGGGTGGACTCCTTTTCAAGATTGGAAGTGTGATTATCGTATCATAGCCTGGAGAGGAGGTGCAGCCGTCTGTTCGACTCCGGCCGGTCTAATGGTGCTCACGTTCCTTGGATTTTCAATTGACGGAGCCGAGGTGGCTCCCTACTATACGGACACGATTGAGGATGGCTATGAGTGTTCCGCTCCATCGAGGATTACGACACGTGGCGCTACGCGTTACGAATCTCGCGCGTTCTCGCGCGTTCTATGAACAGTTGTTAGGGATGAAAGTGGTGTGGGAGCCCGATTCAGACAATGTCTATTTCAGCTCCGGCCCGGACAATTTTGCCTTACACCAGATTCCGCCGTTCGAGCTTGCTGCGTATCAGCCCTTGAAGGGACAATTGTTGGATCACGTCGGCGTGATCCTTGAGAGCCCCGAGGCAGTCGACCGGATGTATCAGGAGGTCGAACCGCGTCTACAGCAGCTGGGCGGGCAGGTCGTAAAACCGCCGAAGCAGCATCGCGACGGCAGCTATTCATTTTACTTCTCCGACCCTGATGGGAATGCCATTCAAGCCTTGTACGAACCCACGATCAGCAAGCTAGAATTCACTCGTAAGGGGTAAGGCGTGAGGGGTGAGGCGATGGTTGAGAATAACGAGGTCAAAGACGGATGGGCGATCCCCTTACGCCTTACGCCTCACGCCTTACGAGTATGAAGATCTGGGACAGTCTGCCGAAAAATCAGTATCTCAGCCTCGCGCCCTGGGCCTGGGTTCAATTGGAGAGCGCCGACCCTCCCGGGCCGTTTCCCTTTGTTGCAGGGGTGGCCCCCGAAATCGTCGCGAGTCTCCATGAAGCCCATGGCCTCCTCTCCAGTGCGATCGATACGGCCATCAGCGATGTTTTTTCCAAACGAGCCCCGCTCGACGACCCCGATCGTCAGAGGCGATTGGAAGACGCCTACGCGGAGGTGATCAGTGCCCGCCCCTATCTGCAGCAGCATATCCGTTGTGGACGGAAGTCGGACGGTACGTTTCAATGGGAGTTTCCGACCGATCCCACCAAATCCGCCACGGTCACCAACGGCGGACTCAGGATTTTCCATTCCGTGAAGCGGCAGGCGATTCCGATCGGGTTCGACCAGCGACAGTTGGGACCGCTGGTGGGGAAGGTTTTGGGGTTCTTGGACGGTACGCATCAGACCGACGAAATTAACAGGGTGGTGGCGACCTCTGGGCGAGATGGAGAACGCGTGCTTACACGACTGATCGAATCCCTTCACCAGCATGAGTGCTTGGTCAGCTCGAACACCTCCTCCGTCAGATCCCGCTGGTTTGAAATGCTACAAGATAAAGACACAGTCCATCTCGGCCATGCCGCGCTGTTGTATCGGCAACGGGACCAGGTGCTATTGTTCGATCCCTGGCTGCTCCCCTGGTTTGCGGAATCCTCAATCCCATCACTTTGGGGATCGCTGTTGCCCAAACCGGCTGCCGTTTTCTTGACCCATGATCACGACGATCATGTGGATCCGCGCACGCTCTTGCACATGCCCAAAGACACGCCGATCATCGTTCCGAGCCGAAGGAATCGGCGCACGCTCTCCTACGATTATCTGTCGCTCTTGCGAGAACTTGGATTTGGTCGCGTGATCGAATTGGCGCATGGAGAAAGTTGGGTGTTCGAAGGAGGGGCCGTGTACTCCGTGCCATTCTACGGCGAAGACCCCTGCGACCTGGAGATGCCGCGCAACTGCTATCTCATCGCCGATCGTGACTATAACGTGCTCGTGCATGCGGACAGCGGGCCGACGAATAGTGGCAAGTCCGCCCTCAAGGACGGAGTGATTCAGTCACTCGTGCAGCAGCATGGGCCGATCCCGCTGGTGTTTGCCTCACAACAACAACTGCTCGAAGTCCGTGGCCATGCGGCCCACGCGCCCTTGTCTCATCCTGGGAAATGGCTTGACGTGGGAGAAAACGGCTATCTCACGAATGCGTATCTTGCCGACGTCTGTGCGGCGGCGCAGGCCAAGCTTTTCGTGTCGTATGCCACTGGCGGCGCAGATTGGTATCCGGACCATCTCTCGTTCATGTTCAGCCAACGGAATCCCGCCCGCACCGCGTTGCTGACGGCCCACTGGGAACGGCCTGAAATGCTCAAAGAGCTTCTCGTGAAGAACGGATGCGGGTATCATCACGGTCATGCATTGGATCTGTTCCGTCCCACGACCGACGGGCTGGTGGAACCGATGAAAACCGGAGAAGCCCTGACACCCCTGTCGCTCTACCGGCTTGACCACAGCGATCCTCCGTTTATGGAAGCCAGTAGCCGAACCACACCATTTCGATAGCTCGACAAGGACCCACTATGACCACGCGCAAAACGCAGCAAGCCCCGATCCTCGTCACCGGTGTCGCCGGATTCATTGGCTTTCATACAGCGACTAGATTGCTGGAGCGAGGCGAGCGGGTGATCGGACTCGATAACCTCAACGACTACTACGACGTGCGACTGAAGAAGGCCCGGCTGGCGAAGCTGAAACCCTTCAAGCAGTTCTCCTTTACCAAGACCGATCTGGCCGACCGAGTGAAAATGCGCCGGCTCTTCGCCAAACAGCCGATTGCGAAGGTGGTCCATCTGGCGGCGCAAGCGGGTGTGCGCTATTCGCTGGTGAATCCGCATGCCTATACGGACAGCAACATCGAGGGGTTTCTGAACATTCTGGAAGGCTGCCGGCATGCGAAGGTCGAGCATCTCGTCTACGCCTCGTCGAGTTCCGTCTACGGCGGCAATACCCAGATGCCGTTTTCGATTCACGACAATGTCGATCATCCAGTCTCTCTCTATGCGGCCAGCAAGAAGGCCAATGAACTCATGGCCCATTGTTATGCGCATCTCTATCGGATTCCCTGCACGGGTCTGCGGTTCTTTACAGTCTATGGGCCCTGGGGAAGGCCCGATATGGCCCTCTTCATTTTCACGAAGGCGATTTTGGAGGGAAAACCGATCGAGGTCTATAACCACGGAAGGATGCGTCGCGACTTTACCTATGTCGATGACATCGTCGAAGGAGTGATCAGGACCCTCGATCATCCGGCGACGCCAAACCAAGCCTGGTCCGGTGATAAGCCCGATCCAGGAACCAGCTCAGCACCGGCCAGGATCTACAATATCGGCAATCATCAGCCTGTGGAGCTCCTACACTTTATCGAGGTGCTGGAGAACGCGTTAGGAAAGAAAGCGGTGAAGAAACTGCTGCCCATTCAGCCGGGCGACGTGCCGGCGACCTATGCGGATGTCGAGGATCTCACGCGGGACGTCGGATTCGCCCCAGCGACGCCGATCGAAGAAGGTATCGCGCGTTTCGTGAAGTGGTATCGGGAGTTCTACAAAAAGTAAGGGGTGCCAAGCCCTGTCTATCGCCCGGCACCCCTCGCGAATTTCAATTCAGCCGATTGTCTATGGACAGCCGATCGGCACAAATCCCTGCCCAAACATCTTCGACAGCGTGACGTATCGTGCGTTGTCGTAGAATGAATAGCTCGCACCCCGCTGATTTCTTCCCGAAAGATCTCCGCCATACGAGGGATCTGTCCCGTAAAAGAACCCGCCACGAGTTTTTTCATTGAGATGCAGCCATTCACCATACTTCGAACAGACTTCAGCTTGGATCGATCCCGACGAGGTGATGCTGGCGTGCCAATCTTTGGCCCAATCGGGGATAGTCTGTCCTCCGCCGGTCATACCAGTCTGATTGCGGTCGGGGTACGGAGGAATATCGTAGTGAGGGGCCGTGGCTATGGTGGGGCGGTAGGTGGGCATGTCATCCAACGAGGGCACGATCGACAGTTCTTTCAGTGTCATCAGCTTGCAGCCCGGAAGATCCTTGTTCGTGTAGAGGGCGTTACCATCTGCCTGAGGACATTCCCGCATCTGCAACGGATCGAAGGTGACCGTGGTATCGGAAAATGCCGACGTTGAGGATAGGGTGAGAATCGTTGCGGCGATCATGAGCACATGGGCGGTCTGCATAGAGCACCTTCCTTGAGACGCTGGGACAGACAGGGTTTGCATCATCGTTCACCTTTTTTTAATTGTACTCACCGATGGTGCTGACAAGCTATTCCACCAGAGACAAAGCCGTCTATTCATCTTTCGAGGGGGGTCTTGCTACCGACGGGGGAGGGCGCAAGCTGGCTCAGCTGGCCAATTATCCGAGATTCTGGGCTCGATTGATTCGGGACGCACGCCTTCCAAATTCGGCAGCACAAGATCGGCTTCGGTCAGTTACTCAGGGGGATTAGCCCGCATTATTCATGAACGCTTCTGCTGCAATCGCCGATCCGCTGCTCTTGCGCGTGAAGCGCCGTTTGTGAAGCGTGAGCGAGACAAGCAAGACGTGCGCGACAGGCGCGACTCGCGAAGATGAAACTTCCGACCCGTCCCGCTTTTCTCGCAAGTCTCGCGCGAATAACGAGGAAAGCGATGTCGCGACGAGCCGTCATGAATAATGTGGGCTAAAGGCTAAAAATAATGGCGCGGATCATGATCTGGCCTCGCTCGTTCGTTTCGTGAAGCCGATGTAGTGAGCCGGTTTCCGTTGAACAAGCGGCTTTGCCTTGTTCTCTCCTCGCTGCCGGGGTATTCTCCGCCCTGAACCCGTAAAACGTGAAGTGGAAGATATCTGTTGATCTGACGATTGGTCGGACATTCAACAGATCGTCAGACCAATAAATTCCGGAATTAATTCACGAGAGACGAACGACGAGATACGAATCTTTATGACCGACTACGGCGTGCTTGCAAATCTGCTCGTGATCTTCACTGCGTCGATCGCCGTCGTCTTCGTATTCCACCAGTTCCGGCTTCCCTCGATCGCAGGATTCTTGGTCGCCGGCGCACTCATCGGCCCCTACGGGTTGAACCTCATCTCGGACATTAGCACGGTCCAAGTGCTGGCGGAGATCGGGATCGTCCTGCTCCTCTTCACCATCGGCATCGAATTCTCGTTGGTGCAATTGGCCTCCATGCGCCGCCTCATGTTTCTGGCCGCACCGATCCAGGTTGGCGGCGTGCTGTTGATCGCATGGCTCGGGGCGATGCTCGTCGGACTGTCCTGGCAGCAGGGGCTGTTCTGGGGATTCCTCTTTTCCCTGAGCAGCACGGCGATCGTGTTGAAGACCTTGGCTGAACGGGGGGACAGCGACTCGATCCATGGCCGAACCACGATCGGAATTCTCGTCTTTCAGGATTTGGCCGTCGTACCCATGATGTTGTTGACGCCGATTCTTGCGGGCCAATCGGATGGAGGCGGGCTTGCGATTCTGTTCAGCTTGGGGAAGTCGGTTCTTGTCGTCGTGCTCGTCATTGCAGCCGCCTGGTATCTGGTCCCCAAGGTGTTGGGACATATCGTCCGCAGCCGCAGCCGCGAGCTATTCTTGTTGACGATCATCGTCTCCTGTCTCGGCATCGCGTGGCTCACCTCGCTCGGCGGTATCTCGTTGGCGTTGGGCGCGTTCATCGCCGGGTTGGTCATTTCCGAATCGGAGTACAGCCATCAGGCCATGGCTGAAGTGCTGCCGTTCCGCGACAGTTTCAATAGTCTCTTTTTCGTGTCGATCGGCATCCTCATGGACTGGCGGGTGTTATTCGCGCATCCGCTGCCGGTGGCCGGACTACTCGTGACGGTCCTGCTGGTGAAGTTTTTCGCCGGGGCTGGAGCAGTCTTGTTGGCGGAGGTTCCCCCACGTTCGGCGATTATGGTGGGCATCGCCCTGGCCCAGGTTGGAGAGTTTAGCTTCTTGCTGGCGC
>JANYBU010000160.1 GCA_025360665.1 Nitrospira sp. | reverse complement strand
GGGAAACTGGATCGGTCGTTCACCCCCATTAATGCCATCATTAAGGAAAGTCTCGACCTTGTCGACAAGTTGTCGAAGCGAAAAGAACATGTCACAGGTGTTCCCACCGGCTTTTACGACCTCGACGATATCACGGCTGGGCTCCAACCCTCCGATCTCGTGGTGATCGCGGGGCGGCCCAGCATGGGGAAGACGAGTCTGGCGCTGGGGATGGCGACACATGCTGCCATTCACGCGGGCACCGTGGTCGGAATTTTTAGCCTCGAAATGTCGAAGCCGCAGATCGTACTGCGCATGTTGAGTTCAGAGGCGCGAGTCGATTCGCATGGCCTTCGAACCGGCAAGCTCCAGAAAGAGGATTGGTGGCGTCTTGCGGAGGCGGCAGGCCGGCTGGAACAAGCGCCAATTTATATCGACGATACCGGCGGCATCACCGTGCAGCAGATGCGGGGTAAAGCGCGTCGGTTGAAAGCCGAACGGGGGCTTGATCTATTGATTGTCGACTACCTCCAACTGATGCAGGGGCGGAGCGATTCGGAATCCCGTCAGCAGGAAATCTCCGATATTTCTCGCTCGCTGAAAGCGCTGGCCAAGGAGCTTAACGTGCCGGTCGTCGCGCTGTCGCAGCTTAGCCGTGCGGTGGAAGCCAGGAAGCCACCGATTCCCATGCTGGCAGATCTCCGCGAGAGCGGCGCGATCGAGCAGGATGCCGATGTCGTCATGTTCATATACCGTGAGGACGTGTACGACCAGAATTCGGAACGGAAGGGCATTGCCGATATTCTCGTGAGTAAACATCGCAATGGCCCGATTGGGAGAAAGGAACTCTTCTTCCACGACCGCTTTGCGAAGTTCGAGAGCCTGGACAATCGCGAAGTCGTTTGACCCTGTGTCACCTCACTCGTATAATCTTTCAGACCACCACAGTCTCATCTGAATCTACCAAGAGGATCGTGCGAGTGTTCACGACGCGCTTCATTCCGAGCCGAACGGCGAACAGACGAGGGCTCGCGTCGCTTTTTAGTGGGGCCTGCCTGCTGATCTCCCTGATGGTGGTGGCTTGCGCCGCCACGCCTCAGACGCCTGAAAGGATGCTCGCCCCTGCCGGCACGCCGAAGGCTACGCCCTCGATTCATTCCCCCGATGCCGCAGCGTCCTATCATTTCATGCTGGGGTATCAAGCCGAGCTTGCGCAGGACATGGATCGGGCCATTCAGGAATATCAGGCCGCGCTGAAGGCCGATCCGACGTCCCAGTCTGTGAAAGCCCGGCTGGCCGGTCTCTATTTTTCGCTGGGCGATATGCCCAATGCTGTACGCTATGCGGACCAAGCGGCAGAGGGACCGAGCCAAGACGGTCAGTTGCTCACGCAGATGGCAGGCATCTTGGCCAGTGCGGGGCAAGGGGAGCGTGCAGTGAAACTGTTGGATCGCGCGATTGAGATCGATTCGACTTCCGGCGATCCCTATTTTACAAAGGGTCTGTTGCTCCTGAATCTGAAGCGGCAGCCCGAGGCGGAACAGGCCATTCGCGCCGGCTTGGCGTTGGCTCCCGAATCTGCCGTCGGCTATTATCACCTAGGGCGCATGCTCCTCGATGCGGGGAAAGGGGAAGAGGCTGCGGCGAGTTTGGAGCGGGCGATTGCGGCGAATGCCTCGTTTGAACCAGCCTATCTTGCGCTCGCCTCGATCTATGAGTCGCGGCAGTCCCAGGATCGAGCGGTCGTCGTGCTACGGAAATATCTCCAGACGGTGAACCCGCGAAACCGGGACATCCGGCACCAGTTGGTTCGGCTCTACGTGGCCGCGAAGGATTATCAGGGCGCCAGAAAGGAATTGAATGATTTGCTGGCGGAGGACCCTTCGGACCTCGATGCCCAGCTTCGACTGGCGCTTCTGTACGGGGAAGAGAAGGAATATCCCAAGGCCATCGATCAACTGACCCAGATTCTCAGGGCGCGTCCGACGGAGCTCAAAATCAGAGATTACCTTGGGTTTCTCTACGAGGAGTCC
>JANYBU010000112.1 GCA_025360665.1 Nitrospira sp. | reverse complement strand
CTACCGATTAGGGTTCGGCGCCTCGCGAAAAGAAGCCAGGCAGCTAGTGAGCCACGGGCATCTGACCATGAATGGTCGAAAAATCAATGTGCCTGGTGCGCAGGTCAAGGCGGGCGATATCATCAGCGTTCGGGAGCGAAGCCGCACGTTGATTTCGATCCAGGCAGCCTTAGAGTCTGTTGATGGGCGGGGAATTCCAGAGTGGTTGGAGCTGGACAAGACAGCCTTTAAAGGTATAGTCCGTGCCTTGCCGTCCAAAGATCAGATTTCGCTGCCGGTCAACGAGCAGATGGTAGTGGAGTTGTATTCCAGGTAGGTGAGAAATTGGGAGAGGGGGTCGGTCTCTGAGGCGAACTGGTGCCGTTCAGCGGCTGGCTACTCGATGAGATGAAGGGGGAGTCATGATAAAAGCAATGAAGGACTTTCAGATCCCGATGCGGGTGGAAGCCGACAAGGATACCCATACCCAAACATTCGGTAGGTTTACGACGGAGGCCTATGAACGTGGGTTTGGGACAACGGTCGGCAATGCCTTGCGGCGTGTGCTGTTGTCGTCGCTGACGGGTGCGGCAGTGACCACCGTGAAGATCGAAGGGGTCTTGCACGAGTTCTCCACGATTCCTGGTATCACGGAGGATGTGACCTCCATTATTTTGAACGTCAAAGGGCTGCGGCTTGCCGTGCATACTGATAAGCCGAAGACGCTCCGTCTCAAGAAGAAGGGACCCGGTGAAGCAAAGGGGTCTGACATTATTCATGATGCGGATGTGACCATCCTGACCCCGAATCTCCATATTGCGACGTTGGACAAGGATGCCTCGTTCGATATGGAAATGACGGTGAAGCATGGGCGGGGCTACGTGCCCGCCGAGCGAAATAAGGAAGAAGGGCTGCCGATTGGTGTGATCGCCATCGATTCGGTGTTTTCACCCATTAAGCGCGTGAACTTTCATGTAGAGAACGCCCGTGTCGGTCGCATGACTGATTATGACAAGTTGACCTTGGAAATCTGGACGGATGGGACCATCTCGCCTCGTGATGCGTTGTCCACGGCCGCAGGAATTATGCGTGATCACGTTGAAATCTTTATCAATCCAGATGAGCGCGTCGAAGGGCGTGCTGATCTTGGAAGCGATGAGGCGCAACGTGAGGTGAATAAGCATCTGTTCCGTAGTGTGAATGAGTTAGAGTTGTCGGTTCGTGCCGCGAATTGCTTGAAGAATGCGAACATCAAGACTATCGCCGACTTAGTTCAGAAGACGGAAGGGGAGATGTTGAGGACGAAGAATTTCGGCAAGAAGTCGCTCAATGAAATCAAGGAAATCTTGACGGAAATGGGCCTGGGTCTCGGTGTCAAGCTGGAGGCTGTGCAACCCAATAGCGGTAATCTGAAGAGCGAGTAACGAAACAAGAGGAAACCCGTGCGTCACAGAAAAAAAGGCAGACAACTCGGACGACAGACCAAACATCGGTGGGCTCTGTTCCGAAGTCTCGTGACATCGCTGCTCGAACATGAGCGGATCGAGACGACCGAGGCTAAGGCGAAAGAAATTCGAGGGTTCACGGACCGGATGATTACGCTCGGCAAGCAAGGGACATTACCGGCTCGGCGTCAAGCTCTTGCGTTTATCCGAAGCAAGGACGTCGTCTCAAAATTATTCAGCGACGTGGCGGTTCGATTTAAAGACCGCCCTGGCGGCTACACGAGGATGGTGAAGACGAGACGGCGGATCGGCGATGCGGCTAAGCTTGTCGCGATCGAACTCGTCACGCGACCGGATACTGCGTCCGCAAAGAAACAAATCTCGACTGCATCAGCTCCCGCGAGTCCCGCTGCCGGCTAGGTCTCCTGTTGAGGGGATCTAGTCGTGCGTGCGACGGTACGTCATCGTTTCGACAATTCTCCCATCTCGTGTATTCCATTTCTACCGAGTAGACCATGCCGCGGTTCTGGCATGAGTTTACTTGGTTTTGAGCTCATGCTACTATCGTGCCAATCTCGTTTATAGTACTTAAATGGAAGTAGGCACAAAGTGTGGCAACGCTGGGTACGGGGAGGTCTATTAGCGCTCAGTGTGGCGTTGGCCTGTTTCCTTGGATACCTGCTCATGACCAATTCGACAACGGTTCCCACATCGACGGCGACGGTGCCCGGCTCCATGGACACAGCTGATGCCACGATTTCCCAGTTTACGTTCACCCAGACGAAGGGCGATGCGGTTCAATGGCAGGTGCAAGCGCAAGAGGCTCGGCTCTTTGAGCGGGACAAGCGGGCGATGCTCCAAGTCGTCGCAGTCACGCTATTCGGACAGCACGGGAAGGAATTGACGGTGACCGGAGATGAAGGGGCATTGGACACGGAGACGAAGAACTTTGTGCTGGCGAACCGATTAGAGCCACTTGTGGTTCACACCGAAAGCGGATACGTGATCTATACCAACCATCTGGCTTGGACTGATCAGACGAGAGAGATACGCACGCAGGATCCCGTTCGTATTGTCGGGCATGGTTTAGAGGTAACGGGGCGTGGGTTGTTGGGACGTTTGGACACTGAAGAATTTGAAGTACTTGAGGACGTACATGTGGATTTGGCTCCTGCTTCTTAATTTGTTCCCGCTTGGGATGGCTTCATTGAGCGAATCGGCTGACGCAGCCCTTCCCAAAGGCGGTGTTGATCAAGCGGTCAGCACGACCATTACGGCTAAGAAGATGACCGTAAAAAACCAGGATAGCCAAGCGGTGTTTGAGGGGGCGGTTGTGCTGACTCGTGGGTCATTGGTTGTCTATTCCGATCGCATGGTGGTGCTGTTTCACACGCAAGACCCTCCCGCGGATGATAACCAGAAAGGGCCTGAGGCCGTCAAGGGCGCCGCGCCTTCGAGAGGGCCTGATGCTGTGCCAGCTGTGTCGAATCGTTCGGTCAATAGGATTGAGGCGACTGGGCGAGTGAAAATCGAGAAGGATTCAGGGAGTGCGACCTGTGCGAAAGCCATTTACTATCATGATGGGGATAAGATCGTTCTGACTGGTGACCCGGTGGCCTGGGATAAGGGAACACGAGTCAGCGGCAAACAAATCACGATGTTTTTAGCGGAGGATCGGAGTGTGGTGGAAGGAGGCTCGCATGTACGGATCGAGCCGGATGGGGGGGCGAACAAGTGATCGAGGCAGTTCAGGGGCATGCGGCGTCGACTGGTTCCCCGGTGAACAGAGCCGATGGTGACTGGTTACGCGCGACGGGATTGGTGAAAAGTTTTCGTGCGCGCAAGGTCGTGAAAGGCGTCTCGATCGAAGTCCGCGCCGGGGAGGTCGTGGGGTTACTGGGGCCCAATGGGGCTGGGAAGACCACCATTTTTGATATGATCGTTGGTCTGTGTCAACCTGATGAAGGGGCGATCGCACTCGGTGAAGAGGTGATCACGGATCTGCCCATGTACAGACGTGCGCGGAAAGGAATTGGGTATCTTCCTCAAGAGTCGTCAGTGTTTCGACGCTTGTCGGTCGAAGACAATATTCTGGCAATTCTTGAGATGCTGGACTACTCTCGGGCGGAACGGGGCGAACGGGCCAATGCCCTGCTCAAAGAACTGGATCTCAGCCATATCCGAACGAGCATGGCGTATGCATTATCCGGCGGCGAACGTCGGCGGTTGGAAATTACGAGGGCGCTCGCAACGAGCCCGTCATTTATGTTGCTGGACGAACCCTTTGCAGGGATCGACCCGATTGCCGTCGCTGATATCCAACAAATTATTACCCGATTGAAAGAAAAGGGAATCGGCATTTTGATCACCGATCATAATGTCCAGGAGACGCTGTCTATCACGGATCGGGCCTACATCATCAACGAAGGGTTGATTCTTGAAGCCGGGTCTCCTGAATCCATCGTCAAGAGTGAGACGGCCCGTGCTGTCTACCTAGGGGAACGGTTCAAGCTATGACGCGTAAGGGTGTGTGCGTATGAAGCTCAGGCTCGATCTTCGACTAAGTCAAAAGCTGATCATGACTCCCCAATTGCAGCAGGCGATTAAGCTGCTGCAATTGTCGCGGCTTGAGCTCCAGCAGAGCCTCACGCAACATTTGATGGAAAATCCGCTCTTGGATGAGCTCCCGACTGAGGCAGAGGACAGCGAGGCCGCAAGTCCAGAGGAAAAGGCGGAAGATGCGGCGGCATCAGCGGACAGTGAGCCATCGAATGTGGAGGAGTCGACTCCGGAAGAACGCGATACGCCGGATGAAGCCTCAGCGGCTGGTTGGGAAGAGTACTTTGGGAGCGATCGTCGGATAGGCGGATCCGAGTCTCAATCGTCCTCGCAGGACGAGTTTCCATCCTATGAACAAACCATGGCGAAAGCCACATCCTTGGAAGACCATCTCCTCTGGCAATTGTCGTTTTCCGGTCTATCGGATCGTGAAAAGGGGATCGGGCGGTTGATCATCGGTAACCTTGACGACGATGGCTACCTACGCATGTCTCTGTCGGAGATGGTCAGCGGGACCGACTTCACTGAAGTGGAGGCGGAGTCAGTCCTAAAGGATATTCAAAGCTTCGATCCGACTGGCGTGGCAGCCCGAGATCTTGCGGAATGCCTGCTCTTACAAATCGGACATCTGGGGAAGAGTCCCATGGGATCGTTAGGGGCTCGGCCTGGCGCCTTGAAGGGATCGATTGTTGAAGCCATTGTTCAGCACCATCTCAAAGACTTGGAGAAGAAACAGTATGCAAGAATCGCGAAAGCCTTAGATGTCACGGTAGAAGAGGTCTTTCAGGCAACAAAGGTCATCGAAGTGCTGGAGCCGAAGCCGGGCAGACCGTTTACGAGTACCCAGAACTATGTAATTGTCCCTGACGTGTTTGTCGTCAAGAATGAAGGGGAATGGGTGGTATTACTAAACGACGATGGACTGCCTCGCATGCGGATTAGCCCGTACTATAAGCAATTGATGGGAGCGGGTGAGAGCGGATCGGCGGAGACGAAGGCCTATTTGGATGAGAAGCTACGGGCGGCGCAATGGGTCATTCGCAGCATAGAACAGCGAAATAAGACGATCGTCAAGGTGGTGTCCAGTATCGTGAAGTTTCAGGAACAGTTCTTTGAAAAAGGCGTGCAACATCTTAAGCCGTTGGTGCTCAAGCAGGTGGCTGAGGATATTGGGATGCACGAGTCGACAATCAGTCGTGTGACGGCGAACAAGTATATGTATTGCCCGCAGGGGATGCTGGATCTGAAATTCTTCTTCAATGCCGGTCTGCAGCGAGCGGATCAGCCCTCCGACATGATGTCGTCCGTGACGGTGAGAGAGATGATTCGGAAAATGGTGGCGGAGGAAGATGCGAGCCACCCCCTCAAAGATGAAGAGATCGCGGCGCGGCTGCTCACGCAGCAGGTTGTGATCGCGCGACGGACTGTGGCCAAGTATCGGGCGGAAGAACATATTCCCTCCGCCACTCAGCGCAAGCGGTTCTTTTAGACCTTCCCCGTGCAACTGTGCGCGTAGTTGCCGCTTATCCGGTGTCTCCCTTGATGCGTGGATGCTCAGGACCAACAAGCGTAGTCGAGTGACAGAGGGGTCGAGGTTACTCAGCTTGAAAGGATGAATGGCAATGAAAATTACAGGACGACATCTCGTCGTGACGCCGGCGCTCAGACAGCATATTGAAAATCGGTTTGAGCGGCTCGCTCGATATGAAGTGAAGCTCAGCCATTTGGAAGTGATTCTAAGTGTGAGTAAGCTCCAGCATGCGGCAGAGGTTGTCTGCACAGTGCAGGGGCGACGGATTCAGGCAAAAGCTTCGACGCCGGAAATGTATGCGACGATCGATCAACTGGTGGATCGACTGGGTGTCCAGATACGAAAACACAAGGAGCGCAAGGTCGATCATAAAGCACCGATCAAGAAATCGGCGCGCAAGATTCTGCGTCCGGCTACTCGTAAGGAAGAGGAAAAAGAAGAGGAAGAGATTGAAGTCATTCGTCCAGCCCGGGCTGTTCTGACTCTGGAGGAAGCGAAGCGCCGGCTAGATCATTTGCCTGGCTCGCTGGTGGTGTTCACTGCACTGTCCTCAGGGAAATTGCAGATTCTACAACGTGTTGATCGTGATCGAGTAGTCCTGATCGATCCGTAAGGGGTAGGCAGACATGGCTGCACTCAAGTTGGTTGTGATCAGCGGTCTATCTGGCTCAGGGAAATCGCATGCTCTTAAGTGCTTCGAAGACGTCGGATATTTCTGTATCGATAATTTGCCGCCTGCTCTTCTGCCGACCTTTGTCGAGCTGTGTCATCAGCAGGGGGGCGAGATTAAGAATGTCGCACTCGGCATCGATGTCAGAGAGCGCGTGTTCTTTTCTGATCTCGTGGGGATTCTTGAGCGGGTGAAGGCTCTTGGTCATTCGGTTGAGTTGTTATTCTTTGAAGCTCGTGAAGAGATGCTGGTTCGCCGATTCTCGGAGTCTCGGAGGCCCCACCCGCTCCTGCCACATCTCCCGGTATCGGAAGGAGTGCGGTTTGAAAAGGAGCGTCTCGCCGATCTGCGGCGCCACGCCGACCGTATTATTGATACCTCCGATTTGACGGTGCATGAGTTGCGAGAGTTGCTGGCCAGGCAGTTTAGGCAGGAAGGCGCACCTCGCCGGTTGACGATCTCGCTGGTGACATTCGGCTTCAAGTTCGGCGTGCCGTACGACATTGATCTCCTATTCGACGTCCGGTTCTTGCGGAATCCGTTCTTCGTTCCCGACCTCAAACCATTGACCGGGGAAGATCCGCGCGTGCGGAACTATGTGCTGACCGATCCGGACGCTGTCGCGTTCATTGGACACATGGAAGACCTCTTTAAATTCCTCATTCCTCTCTTCGAACGAGAACGCCGCAGCTATGTGAATGTTGGGCTTGGCTGCACCGGCGGACGTCATCGGTCTGTGGCCATTGCCGGCCGACTCCAAGAAAGTTTTTCCGTGCTTGGATATCAAGTGACCGTCGCCCATCGCGATATCAATAGGCAGTAACCCACGGAGCCGTTACGCGCTTCCTCCCACCACCCTCGTCCTCGTCTCTATGCCTGTGCATGGAAAGCGATTTGCTTGACAGGTAGAGCATATGGACTATACTTAGCATGTGCATGAAGCCAATCCGCAGTGTAGACGCACCATTCAGACGTTTGTCGGACATGATTGAGGTCCAAACGGCTCCTCATAAAGGGAGAATGTGGAGTGGAGGGCAGTACGCACGTGTATAGCCAGAACGGTCTCGATAGAAACTCTTTTTTCAAGACGTTGAAGCAGGCGAGGGGCATGGTCATGATCGACAGTCTGCGCGAAATTCACATAAACACTTGTCCTGCGCGGATAGTCGTGTACAGTCAGAGGCACCAATGTTGAGTTCATTCAAGAGTCTCACCGAAACTGATCTGTTCTCGATGTTCACCCCGAAGAGACAGCTCGTTGGGCTGGATATCGGGTCGAGTGGTATCAAGCTTGTTCAGTTGAAGGAAAGCCGAGGGCGGTACATTCTCCAGAAGTTTGGATTCAAACCACTCGAGCCGGAAGTCATCGTCGATGGAACGGTGATGGATGAGGGGCGGGTGGTCTCAGCGATTAAGGAATTGTTTGAGGAAACGAACGTCAAGGTGAAGCAAGTCGCCGTGTCGATTTCTGGCCATGCCGTCATCATTAAAAAGATCAGCCTGCCGCCGATGCCTGATGAGGAGTTGGAGGGGCAGGTGAGGCTTGCCGCAGAGCAGTACATCCCGTTCGACATTAATGAGGTGAATATCGACTTCAGTGTGTTGCCCTCTTCCGAGGCCGCGGGCGATACCCAGGGAGAGATGTCCATCATTCTCGTCGCGGCCAAGAAGGACAAGATTAATGAGCTGACCGAACTTGTCAAGGGGGCGGGGTTGATCCCGATCGTCATGGATGTGGATGCCTTTGCGATTGAAAACATGCATGCGATCAACTATCCCGTTTCGCAGGAGGATACCACCGGGCTCGTCAATATTGGCGCCAGTGTCATGAATATCAATATTGTTCGAGGGGGTGTCTCGCTGTTCACGCGCGATATTCCCATCGGAGGGAATCGCTATACGGAAGCTATTCAGCGAGAAATGGGCATGTCCTACGAAGAGGCAGAGGAAACGAAGAAAGGCGGGCGTTCGGCAGGGAGCAATCAGGCCGCGGTGACCACGGTCATCGACAGTGTCAATGCCGAGGTTGCGTCGGAAATTGCGCGGACCATCGATTATTTCAAATCCACCATGTCGGATGCGGACGTTCAGCATGTTCTCCTGTGCGGAGGGGGCGCTCAGGTCAAGGGCCTGGTCCCGCAACTGAGAGACCGAATGCAGGCTGTTGTCGAGGTGGCTAATCCGTTTGGTGAAATCGATACCTCGGGGAGCGACTTTGATCAGAATGCTCTAGCTGAATTGGCCCCGCTGGCTGCCGTGGGGGTTGGATTGGCCCTTAGATCGGTAGGGGACCGATGATTCGCATTAATTTGTTACCAGGGCCCAAGGGGCATAAGGCAAAGCCTCAGTATGATGTCAGAGCACAGGTGCTGTTGGGTGTGGGGTTGTTACTCATCACTCTGGCGGGATGTTGGTGGTACTCGGCGTCACTTGATGAAGAAATAAACGAGCGGCAGACCGAAAAGCTCGACAAGGAGAAGCAGGTCGCACAGTTGAAGGAAGAAGTGAAGCAGGTTTCTGATTTTGAAAGCCGGAAGAAGGTGTTGGAAGACAAAAATCGAATTATTGACGAGTTGGAAAAGTCACGTGTTGGCCCCGTCAAGGTACTCGACCATGTCAGTCAGAGTCTGGAGCCGCTGAAGGTGTGGTTGGTGAGAGTCGCGGTCAACGGGAAAGATATCGATCTTGAAGGTCGTGCGGCGACCAACGATGATGTGGTGGAATTCGTGAATAACCTGCGCCGCACTGACTTTTTCACGGATCTCAATCTTCAAGAAAGTCGAGCTGCGGTGGAGAGCCAACTCAATATTTATCAGTTTAAACTTGGTTTCCGTCTCAAAGGGTAAGAATCATGAAGCTGCCTGCTATTAATCTTGACCTATTGCGGTCAATTCCAGTGGTTCAGAAGGCGGGGCTTCTTCTGATGGTTCTCGCTGGGATGATCGTGGGCTTCTATTATTATGTGGCTGAGCCGAAATCTGCCGAGATTGCAGGGCTCCAAGGAGAGATCGGCACGCTCGATAGCCAGATTACAACGTTGACCATTAAAGTTAAGCATCTTGATGAGCTCATTGCTGCCAGTAAGCAACTAGAGATTGAGCTCGCGAAAAAGAAAGAACGATTGCCGCCTGAAGAAGAGGCGGTGATGTTGCTCAAACAGGTGTCAGACTTGGGGATTCGCCTTGGACTCGACATTAAGCTGTGGAAACCGAGTCCCAAGAGTGAGGATCCATCGAAACTCTTTGTGCGCATGCCGGTGAACGTAGAGGTCTCTGGCGGCTACCATACAGCAGCCTTGTTTTTTGATCGAATTAACGCGTTGCCTCGGATTGTGACTGTATCTGGCCTCAAGATGGGAGTCCCTAAGTTTGAGAAGGGACGGGTTGTCACACAGACCGTGTTTGACCTTGTCGCCTATGCGGCACCACAGGAAGTCAAGCTAGCTGCGGTGGCTCCGGCGATTCCTCAGAAGAAATAGGGCACAGTGTCTTGAATGTGTGCGAGGCCAAGAGCGATGAATGTCATCTGTGAAAACTGGCGGTTGACCATGAAGACAACAAGAATAACTTTTATTGGATGTGCCAGCCTGCTCGTCATAGGTGGACTGGTCTTTGCTGAGACAGGTCTAAATTCTCATGCCCGACAGATTAGCACAATGCGGCAGGATTCTTTGAAAGTGCCCTCTCTCAACGATGTGCCGATGCACGCACCGTCTTCAACATTAGCTGTGGCAGCTGGTGATGAGAATGCTCAAGCAGTTGCACCCAATTCAATAGCCGAGCCAGTGGGAGCACATTCCTATGATCCTTCTGGGCGGCGCGATCCGTTCGCGCCAGTGTTGCAACAGTTGGGACTCGGGCCGATTGATCCCACGTTACCTCCGCTCCAGCGCGTTGGGCTCACTGAGATGAACCTGATCGCCGTGGTATGGGGGGCATATGGCTCTACGGCTATGGTCCAGACGCCAGACGGGAATGGTTATACGGTGCGTCGAGGAACACGTATCGGTCCCAATAATGGCGTAGTGAGTGCTGTGACGGAGAAAGGTATTGTGGTGCAAGAAAGGTTTACAGATGTGTATGGGAGCAAACAGGAGCGGGAGTATGTCAAGCTCCTTCACCCGAAAGAGGGCGCAGAATGACACCTAAACTGACCATGACAACTACAGCATTTGTTCGCGTGCTCTCGGCGGTGGGAGCGCTCAGTGTCCCGATGGCCATGCCATCGATGGGGGCGTCAAGTGACTTGCCTGCTGTCGGTTCAGACATGCCCTCGAGTATTGAGGGAGGTCTGGCGCAGACTCTGACTCGCATCGATGTTCAGCGCGGCACGGACGATATCCGTGTTGTCATCTCGGGAGATGGCAGGTTGGCCCACGAGGTGACGCGTCTTGATGAGCGACGTCTCATGATCGACATTCCAGGCGTGGCTTCCGTCATACGTCAGCCAGTCATACCGGTTGATCACAAAATTTTAAAGCAAGTGCGTCTGGGTTATCATGCCGATAAAGTACGAGTGGTATTGGATCTTGCCGGTAAGGCTGCCTACTCGGTTGAACCGCAAGGGGCGAATCTTATTGTGACTCTTCGGGAAGGCGCCGGCACGGACATGGGCTCTGGTACAGACCTTTACCGTGGCGAGGCGCTCGAAACCCTCGAGTCGGAGAGTCCTGTAGTGCCGCAGGTCCAGGCGAGTGCCACCTCTAGAGTAGGTCAGCGGGCAATGGCCACGGTTCGACGGGCTTCAACGAAATTTCATGTGCGACCTGTCCAGATGACCTCTGAGGTAGATGGTGGTGAGAAAAGCACGCCAAAGGAAGACCTGGTTGTTGGGGAAACTCGGTATATCGGTCGGCGTATTTCGCTGGACTTCCAGCAGGCCGACATCAGTAATGTGTTGCGCCTCATTGCTGAAGTGAGTGGGTTTAACATGGTCGTCGGTGAAGGGGTCAAGAGCAAGGTTACGATGAAGCTTGTGAGCGTGCCCTGGGATCAGGCACTCGATATGATTTTGAAGATGAATGGGTTAGGCAAGATCAGACAGAGCAATATCCTTTGGATCGATTCGCTGGCGAACATTGCCAAGCAGCAGAATGAAGAAGCGCAGGCGAAGGATGCCAAGTCGAAAGCAGAAGAACTGGTCGACCGGGTGTTCTATATTAGAAACCTGCAAGCGACAGAACTCATGACGTCTCTTCGGCAGTATTTGAGCCCGAGAGGGTTGATGCAAATGAGTCAGGGGACCAATGCCTTAATCGTCCGGGATACGGAAAGCAAAATTGGGGTAATAAAACAGCTGGTTGATGGGCTCGATCTCGAAGTACCTCAAGTCCAAATTGAAGCTAGGATAGTGCAGGCTGATACGACTTATTCCCGTTCGCTGGGTGTTCAGTGGGGCGTGCAAAATGCGAACACGCTCGGGAATTCTTCTGGAGTGGCGAACTTCAAGACGGGTAATGTCGGACCATTTGGGAAGCAAACATCTGATTTTCTGGTAAATCTTCCCGCCACAGTCGGTGGTTTGGTATCAACTCCTGGCGTCGGGTTCACGTTTGGGAGAACAGATGGAGGTGGAGCGCTGTTGGATATGCGGTTGTCGGCAGGTGAGTTGCTCGGTCTGAGTAAAGTCATTGCCGCGCCGAAGGTCACAACGTTGGACAAGCGAGAGGCCAAGATCTCACAGGGGGAATCGATCCCGTTCCAGACGACCTCCCTCCAGGGGACTCAGACGACCTTTGTGGATGCGAACTTGGAACTGAATGTGACTCCTCAGATTACCTCGCGAGATCCGAAGGAAACCGGTAAGTTGATCATGATGAAGGTTCGCGCAACCAGAAACGCAGTCGGTGCACGAAGCAATCCGGCTGGTCCAAGTATTGACCGCCGCGAAGCCACAACCCAGGTCAATATCCGCGATGGCGAGACCATGGTAATCGGCGGGGTCTTTATCGATACGCAGAGCAACAGCGTGGTTGGTATTCCTTACATCTCTCGCGTGCCTGTTCTGGGATGGCTCTTCAAGCAGAAGACCGAATCTGTGGCGAAACAAGAGCTGCTCATCTTCTTGACGCCCAGTATCGTGAAGAATATGTAGCGTGCCGTCACTCCCGTCACTGTTAGGGAGTTCAACTGGGCACGGCCTCCTGCTCAGTGTCTGATCTCGACCCTCTAAGGCGTACTCTCCAGTACTCTGCATAATTCTGACATGATCAATGCTGACCTCGCTCGTCGCAAGAAAATGCGACGGGCGATCGGTCATATGTGCGTGCAAAACGATTGGCAATCGAATTGGCATCATGGCCTGGGAAGCGGTGAGAACCATTTGAAACGACCTAATGTGATGCTCGATACGTCTAAAGAGGGTGCTCCCGAGGCCGTGAGGCGCGATCTTTTGGCTAGGAGGCGTATCTGAAAACCTTCTAGTTTCCGAACCGTTGTGGTACCATCCCCCCGGTTTTCGCCATCGCCATTCATCATTACCGCAGGCGAAGCGTGTCGTGAATCCAGCCCTTCCTACTCCGAGAAGAATCGGATGGGCGACTGGTACATTGGGTCAGGAGAGATCGCCGTTGAGCATGGCCGGTGTGGCAGAACAGATTGTGCCGATGATCTTGGGGGAGCGGAGCTACGACATCGTCCTTCATCCTGGGTTACTTGCGACAGTGGGTGACAGGCTCAGCGCCCTTACGACGTCTCCGAAGATCGGAGTTGTGACAGATAGGCATGTGGCAAGTCGTTATCTTCAAGGGACACTCCGATCGCTTTGCAAGGCGGGATACGACCCGACTCCGATTATCTTGCCGCCGGGAGAACAAACAAAGACGCTCGGCACAATCACCAAGATCCTCGATGTGTTAGCCAGGCACAAGTTCGAACGTCAGTCCCTGTTGCTGGCCCTCGGTGGCGGAGTCATCGGTGATGTCACCGGCTTTGCTGCCGCGATCTATCAACGGGGAATTCCGTTCGTGCAAGTGCCGACTACGCTTGTGGCTCAAGTAGATTCCAGTGTCGGGGGCAAGACTGGCGTGGACCATCGGCTGGGAAAGAATCTCATCGGGGCGTTTTACCAGCCGTGCGCGGTATTGATCGACCCCCTCACACTGCGCACCCTGCCACGCCGCGAATGGATTGCTGGTTTAGCTGAAGTGATCAAGTATGGCATTATCGCCGACGAGGAGTTCTTCACCTTTCTGGAGCAGGAGATTCCTGCGCTGTTGAAACTCGAGGAAGAGCCGGTTATCCATGTGATTAAACGATCCTGCGAAATCAAAGCGCAGGTAGTTGCCGCGGACGAGCGGGAGTCGGACCGCCGACGCATTCTCAATTACGGCCACACGATTGGACATGCACTGGAGTCACTCGCAGGCTATCGTGGCTTGATCCATGGTGAAGCGGTTGGGATTGGGTTGGTGCAAGAAGCGGATTTGGCTTGTCACATGGGCCTGTGTGGGCGAGAAGTCGTCGAACGGATCAGAGGTCTGGTGCAGCGTGCTGGGTTGTCTGAACAGATCTCACCGGCATCCTTTAGGTCCCTCTGGGGCGCTATGCAACATGACAAGAAGGTGGTCGGGGGGCGGGTCATCGGGGTATGGCCGGTGCGGATTGGGGAGGTGGTCATTCGGCCAATCGAGCAGCAGGTCTGTGCAGCGTGGTTTCAGAGCAAGTATGGCCGTGGGAGCCGACCGCCGAGTGGCCGTCAGTCAGGCAAGCGTCCTGTCCGTCGAAAGGCCCGTGCACGAAGATGAGCACGTTATGACGACCAAACGCACGCCATCCGTGGTTTACCTCCAACAGGCTTTGCGGGAAAAAACACGCGAAGCCGATGTGCTTCATCGGATCTCTGCGTCGATCAGCAACCAACTGGATCTCGAAGCGATTCTTAAACATATTGTCGAAGTCGTCGTCGAAGTTACTAAGGCGGATGCCTGCCTCCTCTACCTCTTGTCGGATAGCCAAGACGAACTCATTCTTCGAGCCTCGAAGAACCCTCATCCGAAATTGATTGGCCGCATCACGATCGGTTTGGGAGAGGGCATCACCGGGTGGGTCGCTCAGGAACGAACGCGCGTCGTGATTCCGAGTAATGCGAACGACGATCCGCGTTTCAAGTTTTTTCATAACCTTCCAGAAGACCGCCATCAAGCCTTTGTTTCCGTACCGATCATGGCCAAAAAAGAAGTGGTCGGCGTAATTAATGTTCAACATAAGCGCCCAAAACGCTATCAGCAGGATGAGATTGCGTTACTTTCGACGATCGCCAATCAAGTCGGCGGAGCGATCGAGAACGCGCGGCTCTATGATCAAATGCAACGCAAGGCCTTGCAAGTGGAAACGCTGTCGCAGGTCTCAGAAACGGTGGCGTCCAATCGGTTAATCAAAGACGTGCTTCAACTTCTGGTAACGATGACCGCGCAAATGATGAACTCCAAGATCTGCTCGATTATGCTATTGGACGAAGCCAGTGGGGAACTGCGGATCGAGGCGACGCAAAGCCTCAGCGAACAGTACCGACGCAAGCCAAACTTGAAAGTCGGGCAGAGTATCAGTGGCCGTGCTGTGAAAGACCGTCGACCGATTATCGTGGCCGATGTCACCACAGATCGAGACTATATGCATCGGGAGATGGCCAAGCAGGAAGGGCTGTGCTCATTACTCTCGGTTCCGATGATGGTGCGGGAGAAGGCGATGGGCGTGATCAATAGTTATACGTCTGCCCCGCACGTGTATACCAGCGAAGAGGTCAAGTTGCTCCAGGCCATCGCAAATCAGGCCGCCATCGCCATCGAGCATACGGCCCTGGTCGAGAAGTCCTTTGAGATGCAAGAAGCGCTGGCGGTTCGGAAGCTCATGGAGCGGGCCAAGGGCTATCTGATGCGCTCGAAGAAGCTGACTGAAGAAGAGGCCTTCAAACTCATTCAGCGGCGAAGTATGGATTTGCGGAAGTCGATGCGCGAAATCGCCGAAGCCGTCTTGCTGGCCGGCGAATTTGAGGAGCGAGTGGACAAACACCGCGGGTAGGGGTGAGACGCGGTTACCGCGTCGATTCCGGCTTCGGTTTTGGCAGAAGTTTCTTCTTGGACGGCGAACGATCCGCGTTCTGTTCCGCTAACTGCCGTTTAATGTCTTGTACTTCCTTCCGCAACGATTCCAATTCAACATCGCGTTGAGTTTTCTGCTCAAAGGCCGGTGACGATTCCTTCAACGGTTCGGCTGGAATTCCTGGTGTCGGAACCGATGCAGGCTGTGGCACGGAGCGTACCGCTGTGTCCTGTGCGGCTGGAAGGCTTGCAAGCAATTGATAATCGATGACGAGCGTCGCGTCCGTCGAGCGAGCGTCGCGATAACTGTCCGGCCGTTTTGCCGACTCCGGGATAAAGAGGATCGTGGGCGGTTGTATCGGCCCACCGGCTCCGTGCCGGGACATGGAGATTAGCCATGGCAAGGTCAGATACAGTGACCGTCCGTAGGCATAGAGCGAACCCTTCAGCGATTCCGTGGGCGCCCCCGTGCGAACGACGCGAAACCCAACCTGCTGGTCCGGCGCAGCTTTGGTGAGCCCCTCGACCAGGAGCGGCGCCAGGTACTCAACGTCCTCATCCCCAAACGCTCGAACGGTCTCTGGCTTGCCGGCGACCAGGATTCCCAAGAGCCCTCGGTTCTCCTTGACGACCACGCCGCGAAGGATCTGGGCCATCGTATCTGCTGATAACGTAATGGGATGCGCGGCTTGGAACGATCGATCGGAAATCCGCTCCAAATACACGGCCCCGCGTTCGGATTCATGGATCGTTAAGTCCAGCTCAGGTCCAGTCGCGCAGGCAGACAAAGCCAGAGTGATTCCGGTTAGAAGGACAAGTGCAAGTCGCGGATGATGAGACATGGTCAATTCGTGCAGTTTCTACCCGCCAGTAGTCTAGTATAGCTGGAAGGTCGAGGACACCGGCAACCTCCTCCAGATTATGAGCGAGAATCCTGCTTGACAGGAGGGCAATAGGCTCCGTATATGTCCACTCGATCTCATGGGTTGAGTAATGGACAACGATGTCCATCGGTTCAGCCAGAATGCAAGAGAAGGACAATGGCGTCCCTTTGGTCCAACAGAACGGATCGGAAGGGTTTTTTGTCCCCTGCCGCAAAGTCCTCCGGTAAGACAGGATTGATCACATCGGTCACTCTAGAGGGAAACCACAATGCGTTGTACAAGGAGTCAAGCGGTGAGCACCTGTCTTCTAGCAATCGGCCTAGTCAATGTCAAGAAAAAGTCTTTGGTTGTTTTGGCCACCTGGCGCCTGGTGGCCCTGGCTGCCAGGGCTGTCCCCGGCTAATGCTGCACGAGGATGTGTCACAACCTGAGTCACCACAGAAGGAGTGCTGAGGGTGTGCCCGAATCAGCCGCATGCCGGTGCCGGTCCAAGATGGTCGCGCCGCGACCGTGGTCCTCAACACTCCTGGTGTTCCAATCGGGCACCATCCGTCACGGGCGGTATCCCCAAGCGGTCGTACCGAGAACATGGAATCGAGGATTGGTCACCGTCATGAATAATGCGGGCTAGTGAACGTTCTGATCATGATTGATGCGGCGCAGCAATCAGGCGAAAAGAATGAATGACCATGTCTGAAGCAACGGCTCCCCGCCCGTATTCCTGGCTGCCGATTCTCATCAGCGTGATGACGGTCGTCATGCCGGCCATCGGCGCAATTGCGTTCCGCTACGTCGAAACCCGCATGGTTGCTACAGCAGGCGAAACCCTGGCTCTGTCAGCCGCCGAAGTCTCTGACAAACTGGACCGATTTCTGATTGAACGGTATGGCGATGTGCTGATGATGGCAAGGACGTTCAGCGTGCAGCCATACAATCGGGAATTTCAGTCGGCGTATGTCGCCGGGGTGAAGACCGCGTACCCGGATTACTTATGGGTCGGCGCAACAAACGCGCGCGGACAGATCGTGGTCGCCACCGACCCGGCCACGCTGGGGCGGGACTACAGTGCACAACCCTGGTTTCAGGCCGTGCGTAACGGGCAAGGGGTCCATATGGGGGACGTGGAGCCATTCGCAGTGATGGGCGGTCCTGACGCAATAGCCGTGACGGCTCCCATCACCGGACCGCGCGGGGAATTCCTGGGGGTGGTGACGACGCGGGTGGGGATTCCTGGGCTGGAAAACATCATGACGGGGACCCTTCTGGCTTTCCGGCAGCGGGAGGGATTTTGGGGAGCGCTGGAGTACCAGTTCCTGACTGAGAAGGGGGTTGCCTTCATTGATTCGGATCTCAAGCATAAGGGCCACGTCAATCTCAAACAACTCGGCCTACCGTCGGCACTGCTAAGCGAAGGGGCCCTGTCCAGTTACGTCGAGGAGGAGCATCTGCGTCGCCACGTCCCGGTCATCACCGGCTATGCCAGGACTGTAGCCCGTGGCAAGTTTGGGGGGCTGCACTGGACGGTGCTGATGCGCATGGATCGACGCGACGTGCTGGCGCCGATTCGAGAAGTCCTCTGGAACCTTGGCCTGGCGGGCGGCGCCGTGGTGCTTCCAACGTTTGGACTCTTGCTGTGGACCGTGAAACGCGTGCGGAAGGAATATCAGCACGCGCAGCAGGAGCGTGCGCTCGCCAGGGACGCCGAAACGTCGCTGCGCAAGAGCGAGGCACACACGCGGCGCATCGTCGAGATGGCGCTCGATGGCTTCATCGGGATGGATGCCGCTGGAGTCATCACCGACTGGAACGTCCAAGCCGAACAGATGTTCGGCTGGCCCCGGCACGAGGCCATCGGGCGACTCCTCTCTGCCACCATCATCCCCGCACAACACCGGGAAGCCCATGAACGGGGATTGCGGCACTTCCTCGAAACCGGGGAAGGACCGATGCTGAACACACGGGTCGAAATCACAGGCTGCCACCGGGACGGGTACGAGATTCCGATAGAACTGGCGATCTCGCCGGCCTTGGGGCAGGGGGGGGCCTACACGTTCAGTGCATTCGTGCGGGATATCTCGGCGCGGAAGCGGACGGAGCAGGAGGGCCGCACGCACCAAGAGGAACTGCAACGACTGAACGAGGCCTTGGATAGACGTGTGCAGATCCGAACACAAGAGCTGGCCTCCGTCAACGAATCATTGGTGGCGGAAGTGGCTGAACGAGTGCAGACTGAGGAATCGCTCGAATCCAGTCGGCAAGAACTACAGAAGTTGGCGTCCCGGCTGCTGCTCGTGCAGGAGGAAGAGCGGCGTCGTATTTCTCGCGATCTCCACGATGACATCAACCAACGGCTCGCGCTCCTTGCCATGGAAATCGAAGCGGTAGAACGGCAACTCAGCTCCTCACCAGTTCACGTGGGCCGAGCCGTCCGCGCGATACAAGATCGGGTTGTAGATTTGTCTGATGTGGTGCGTCATTTGGCCTATCAGCTTCATCCCTCCATTCTCGATGACCTCGGCCTTCCGATCGCCCTGCAGCGTTTGGTGGACGACTTCACGGTTCGAAGCAGTCTTCGAGGGAGCTTTGGACACAAGAATATCCCCGAAGCCGTCCCCCAGGAGATCGCGACCTGTCTCTATCGCGTAGCCCAGGAAAGCCTCAACAACGTGGCTCGCCATGCGGAGGCGACTCGAGTCGATGTGGAGCTGACCCGGTCTCGATCTGGACTGATGGTCACGATCACGGATGATGGAGTGGGATTTGTTTCCGAACAATCCACGAACGGCCGCCACGGGCTGGGATTGCTCAGCATGAAAGAGCGAGTCGCCTCGGTTCAGGGGGCCATGCAGATTGTTTCAGCCGTGGGGAAGGGAACGAGGGTGCAGGTGGTGGTGCCTATTCTGGAGGAGGAGGAATGAGCAGGCCCCGGGTTCTCTTGGCTGATGACCATACCCTGGTGTTGGACGGATTCCGGAAGCTG
>JANYBU010000084.1 GCA_025360665.1 Nitrospira sp. | reverse complement strand
GACTATCGCCATCGCTTCCAGCTGGCATTACATCTGCATAACCCCACCATTGAAAGTCCCTACAATCATCCAGCGGCAAGACCGCAGAAAAGAACCAAGTTATGGTGGTCCGACAACATCCCCGATTCCAAACGACGTTTTCCGGCACCCTCGTCCACCAGGGTCTCCTCCATCCAATAGACAAGGCGCTGGATCTCTCGCGCAAAGGATGTCGGCTTGAAAGCCCCTTTCGAGCCTCCGCGGGAATGAAGGTGGACCTTCTGATCTTCCTCCCCGAAGCAGAGATCCCGATTCTGATCCAAGGCGCCGTTGTCCGTTGGTCCGGCGCGCACGGGATCGGGATACAGTTTCAGTCCATCGCCTCACCGCATCAGGAACAGTTAGCCTCCACCCTCCGGCAGCTCGAAACCACAGCCGGTCACAGCTAACAACGCGCGCGCGTTGTTCCACTAAAGACTCTCGCCCCCTTTCTACTTATAACGGAAAGCTCCCAACATCAGACATCCTCGCACCGACCTGCTAGGCATCCCGAGCCAGTTATGCTACAAACCCGCCGAAGGATTGTCGGACTCGCGCGATGGTTGTTCACATGACGATGGGACAGCGTTCAAAATCCTCCGCGCGATTCATCCTGGCGGGAATCTTATGCAGCCTGGCCGTGACCGGCTGCCTCTCACCCATCACGCTGAATCGCGCAGTGACGGCCTATGATCAGGCGGTCACAGATGCCATCTCCAAACAACTGCTCATCAACATCGCCCGCGCCCATCAGCATCAACCGATTCACTTCACCGGCGTCTCGAATATCGCCGCGACGTTCGATTTCCGTGTCAGCGCCGGTGCCACTCCGGCACTCACAGGAGAGGCCAGCAGGGCGCTCATGCCGATCTTCGGCGGCAGCGTAGCGGAGAACCCCACCATCAGTATCGTGCCGATCGAAGGGGAAGAGTTCACCAAACGGCTATTGACCCCCTTTCAGGAAACCAAGTTCCTCCTCCTCCTCCGGCAGCGGTACGACATCGATCTGATGCTCAGGCTGATGACGCAGGAACTGCGGATCAGGCAGGATGGCCAGGAGGTCACCTACCGCAATACGCCGGCAGATCGGACGGGCTACGAGATGTTCCGTCGCGTGGTGACGCACATCTCGGCTATTCAGGACGCGAACCAGCTCCATGCCGAACCGCTCGTCTACAATCGGACCTGGACGATTCCCGCCAACGCAGTCACAGCCGAAGGCTTCCAGGCGTTACAGAAAGAGTATCTCGTGACCTACAGTCAGAAAGACAACACCTACACCCTGCGAAAACAAATCACGGGACGAACCCTCATCACCAACTATGACCACGACACGCTCTCACCCGAGGAACGGGCCCGGTTGATCGACGAAACGGAGGAAGGGCACCTCAACGATGTGTCCTTCGACATCCGCCCAGGGCACGTCGGAGGGGAATACCCCCTCAAGGGAGATTTCCGGCTGCGGAGCTTCAATACCATTCTCAACTTTCTGGGTCGATCGCTGGAAGAAGACCCTGAATACCACGTCGAGAGTGATCCGCGGACACCAGCATTCTACGAAAATCCCGACCACACAATGGAACTCGTGCTGTCGGATGGAGCTCCCTCGGGAGCCGACCTGTCGATTAAGTCCCACGGAAAATATTACGCTGTGAACACCACGGGACCGATGGCACGCTGGAACCGCGAGGCCTTCCAATTGCTGTATCTATTGTTTCAGATGACCGTCACCGACGTGCCTCGCGTCGGAGTCCCCAGCATCACCATTGCGAAGTGACCGGGCCACAGGGTCCCCACCCCTGTGATCTTCGGCCACAGTCACCAGCGACCGCGGCATCGAAGAGCCAGCGCGCGGGCGAGTTCCGCAATGTTGATGGCTAGCCAGGATTATTCATGAATGCCGTCGCGAGGCGTTCGAAACCGAAGCCCGCCGGGGCTTCTCGCAAGTAAGGCCGATGTAGGCTTACGTGCAGTCCGTCGAGGAGGCCGAACGAGAAAATCCCCGCCGGGCGAGAGGATCGGACGACGTAGCAGGTATTCATGAATAGTCCGGGCTAGACCCGACCCCTGCCCCCGCAGGATAGCTGAGCGAGACTGGTCTATCTGGTTATCTGCTCTGTCTGGTCCATCTGGTTAGTCGTATTCAACCAAACAAACGAGACAGCCCGAACAGACCAAATGAACAAGACAGGCTGGCGGACTTTTTCAGCATCCTTCTCGCGGCCGGACCCTTCGAACAAATTGGAATCACCCGAATGAAGTGGATCGTCTACATCTTGGAGTGCTCGGACAACAGTCTGTACACCGGCATCACGAATGATATGGAGCGGCGACTGGAAGAGCACAGAACGGGCCGAGGCGCAAAGTACACGAAACACCGCAGGCCGTTGAGGGTACGGTATAGCGAAAATCAGGGCACCAAAAGCGCTGCACTCAAACGTGAGGCTGCGATCAAATCCCTGGATAGAGTAGAAAAGCTGGCCCTGATCGCCACTCGGACCCCAGCCGAGCTCCGCAGCACTATCTCTGAGTAGCCCCTTACGTTTTCTCTTCTGTGTGGGTCGCGAGATGCGAGACGATTGCTCGCACGCCACCAGTCGGATCAATCGTGAACAGCGATGAGTTGCGGCGGGACAGAAGAGCAACGCATAGACCCTTGCGCCTTCCGCAGGCACCCTCCTACAATACGCTTCCCTGCGAGGCCGCTATGCCCTTCTCGATTCGCCCCTTCCGTCGCTTCCCTGTGCACTGCGCTGTCACGTACAACGCGGGTCCGTTCCAGTGCCAAGGCACCGTGTGGAACCTCTCCTGTACCGGCCGGCGATTCTCTGGTGATCTGCCCTTGCGTCCTGGAGCAACCCTCTCGTTGACCGTCACGCTCCCGAATGAGCAACAGATCGTCGTGCCTGAAGCGGCCGTGTGGTGGTCACGAGGTCAGGAGTTTGGAATCGAGACGGGTGAGACTCCGAAACATAGACAGGCTCGATTGATCAATACGTGCGACGATTGGTGAAACACCCGGTCGAGATTCTCCATGAGTGAACGGGCATGACGCTTCTGAAGAGAGGGTGGAGATGGTTTTGGCGGCAAAGTTGGCTCAACAAAGTTATCATCGTTGGAGTGTTAACCGCTGCGGTGCTGCCGCTCGTCCCTTTGGTTATGTCCTGGGTCAAGCCGCCCCTTGTCCGGGTAGGCGTGGCGTTCTACACATACGAGCGTGCCTTTCTACTGGAGGGAAACACCAAGACATATTTTTATGAAAATCGGAATCTGGTGTCCGATTGCAGTCTCCGGCGAGTCCAACAGACACTGCCGAAAGGCCGCGCCAAGACACCTGATCCGCAGTCCTGGGTTGTGAGCAAGTTCCTCCTTGATAATGTGTCGGACCAGAGCATCACGAATCTCCGTGTGGGCGTCAGGTCTCCTCTCCTGCAGCTCACCACTACGCTGTTTACTACACCGAATGTGGAAGCCACGGGGAAGTTGGAAGCGACTTCCAATGATGCCCGGCTCACGTATGTGATTACTATTGCAGCCATCGCACCGAAGACCTCAGCGGTTCTCAGCTTAAAGACCCCAATCGACGAGAAATTGCGTCAGTTTATATATGTGGATCATGGTCGGGTTACTCTCCAGGTGCCTTTTTTGTCAGCAGACCAATTCGGGACGTTTCCACTAAAAATATCTCACCTCAACGCCATGAAGATTTTGAACCGAGAGACGGTACTGCGAACCGGTGACGAAACGTTCGCGGATGAAAAGATTGAGCTGACGATGCTCCGCTCCGACGAGCCCGATCTTAAGGAGGAAGAAGTGTCGTATCGACTTCTCCCGAAGGCGCGCGTGTGCCCGGAGGCAATGGCGGGCGACTGGTAGGATTCGGCAATGACGGTGCGAGTGGCGACTGCCCAAGCGTGAAACCATGACCATCGAAGAAGCAACCATCTCCAACATGTGGGAGATCGCCGCGATTGTGGAAGTACTTGAACGAAAGGGCCTCTGCGCCAAGCAGGACCTCCACGACATCACCACAGAGTTCCCGCCGCAAGAGCCCCGCGCCAGCATTCCTGAGACCGCCTTCCCTGAGCCGTACCTGCTCATCGAAACGGAGAACACGATCATCGACGACATTCTCGAACTGCTCAACAAGCATGGCCTGACCTCGCATCAGTCGATGAACCTACTGGAGCGGTGGGGCGGGATCATTGAGATGGGACACCTGGTCGCGAGGGGGACGACGCACTAACCAGGAAACTGTTACGGGATCAACGCATGTAAACTGGAAGCCCTCCTCCTAGTCTCACGCTGTATCGTTTCTTTCTTTTTCGTATCGGTCCCGATACACATCTCCCGCTCCCAAAGACCTTCCCCATTCAACAATCACGATTATGCCAAGCATCCTGTGCGATGTCCTCTCGGCATGAGAGTTGCTGATCCACTCGTGCATCAGTGGACGCCTCGCATGAAGGAGGAATTCGCCATGGAGCTCACGTTACCCATGTTGTCTGAGCAGAATCGCCACGTACAACGAATGAACCTACGGCGGTATGTGCGAGAGGTGGTGAATCTCTCCATGATCGCCGCAGACAAGGCAGGACTCGCCAGTGGGCAGGTGATCGATATGACGACGAGGGGGTGCGGACTACACCTCATAAAACCCCTCAGCCCTGGGCAGTACCTGACACTCAAGCTGTACCCGGACGACGGAACCGCCTCCGTGATATGCGATCTGGTGAAGGTGCAGTGGGTTGAAAAGGACCGAGCTGGTGTCGCCTTCCTGTCTATGTCGCTTGCGAGCGAGCTTCGGCTGCGCCGACTCTGCAGCGATCGGCTCGCATTCGAGTACTGGGACTAGATGCTCACAGAACGCTCTCCATATGTGTCCGTCGAGGAGGTCGAGGCAGACATCCCAGCCGGTTCGGCCATCGGGATCGGTGTTACGAGTGTCTTGCTTGAAACATGGTGTGCCTACGAACTCCAGTGGGTCGTGTATGAGCCCAATACTCCTCCCGCTTGGGCGCAAGTCGTCGGACACCTGCGCGGGTACCTCGGGTGCTTATGGGTATCAGGGGCCTTACAGGGGGATAACGCCAGGGAAGCATTTTTTGTGACCTGTGACCAATCCACCATGACCCCAGAGGACATTCACAATGGTCATCTCATCTGTCTCGTCAGAGTCGCGCTCGTCACGCCTGGGGAGTTTACCTTCTATCGAATCCACATCCATCAGAAAAGCTGGTAGCAGCTCCTCGTAACATAGATAGATTGATCGCTCGTCAAGGGCCAGGTCTGCCGAATCTCTGCCGCCCACTGGTCGGCCGTAACGCGCTCCCAGGAGAATTCCGTTCACATCATGCCCGGCGGAGACGCCTCCCCATCCGAAACGCCCAATGCGACATGAATTCTCTTCATGGCTCTCCTCTCAAGCCCGTGGGCGGGCGAGGCGAGACCAGCTTTCGGAAACCGCCAAACCACGAGGTGCAAGGTCAAGCAACGGCCCCACTAGATCGCTCCTGTCCTACCTCTCGCGAAAAAGTGAAGTGGAATGCCCCCGTTTTCTCGCTGCAATTCCTCGCAGGCAACTGCTCTCGGACATGCGGTAGAATCATCCAGGCTATGCTGAGATCCCGCGCAAAGAATCGGATTCTCCTCCCCTCCCGACTGCTGCTGGTGACACTTGCCTGGCTCTTCTGGCCAAGCGTCACACAAGCGGTCGACTACGGCACCGAGGTCGCCGTCTGGATCGAACGGGGCCAGGCCGTCGCCACCAGTTTGGTGAGCGGCCGTCGAGAGATTTCCCTCGACGCGCAAGAAACCGTGACTGGCTCAGGTGCAAGCGGCATCAATGCCGTTGTCGTGACCTCGCGCCGGCTGCTGAGTTTTTCTAGCCGTACCCTGACTTGGAGCGAGGCAGATCGCGATCTGAACGAAAAGGTCCTCGAACGGCGGGTGTTGCCCGCATTCAGCGTAGTGAGAACCGACAAGCATCTGTATGGATTTCGCGGAGCGAACGGAATTTGGCTCGATGAAGCCCTCGGGGTACGAGAAACAGTCAAGCTGACTCAGACGACTAATTATGGAGCGGTGTTCGTCACGAACGAACGGCTCGTGGGCTTTGCCTCCCTGCTCGGCGACTTCTCCTCGAATACACTCGGCATCCACGAGCACATCACGCGATTGGAGAACGAGAACGGCCTCATCCTCGTTACCACCAGCAACCGCACACTTGTCTTCGGCAGCCGCTTAAGCGGATGGGAAGAATTTGAGTGACGCTTCGGCTGAGTCAGCGCAGACATGGGTATGTGGGAAGAGCACGGCGTCTGGTACTTTCAGCTAACAGGGATGAGCAGGTCCGTCCGGCAGCCGAGGCGTTGCGAGTAGTCCTGCGCAGACGCCTCCATATCCGAAACGCCCTATGTGAGATGAAATCGCTTCATGGACCTCTGCTCAAGAACGCGCGCGAGGAGGCGAAACATGTTCCTGACACTATTGTATTTCCCGGTTGATTGAAGGGTTAGGAGCGAAATGGTTGGACATCACCTGACTTGCGCAACATCTTGTTCACCTCGTCAAGGTGGAGCTCTTCGCCGACGATCATCTCTCGTGCATATTCTTCCAACAGAACGGACTTTCCTTCGGAGACTTTCAGGAGATCGTAATAGGAGGCAACGGCGGCCTTCTCGTGCTCCAAGCTTTCCTGCAGGATATCTCCCACATCATGCTTCTCGGTTTCCAAGAGTGTCCCAATTTTCAGCGACGGGTGGCCGCCGAGTAAGGTGACCAGTTCCCCGGCTTTATGCGCATGGGCAAGGCTCTCGTCAGCATTGCTCTTCAGCCAAGACACG
>JANYBU010000006.1 GCA_025360665.1 Nitrospira sp. | reverse complement strand
GAGAAAATTCGCGAGGTCTACAATCTCCGGTTCCTTCGCGGCGTTTTCAATGACCGTAGTCCCCTGGGCGAGCGACGCGGCCATCATCAGATTTTCCGTTCCGGTGACCGTCGGCGTGTCGCAGTAGATTTGTGCCCCCGTTAGCCGCTTCGCTTTGGCGCGAATATACCCGTGTTCCATCGAAACTTCCGCACCCATTTTGGCAAGCCCGGCAAGATGGAGATTGACGGGCCGTGACCCAATCGCGCAGCCACCGGGCATCGACACCATAGCTTCTCCCCATCGCGCCAGTAGCGGCCCCAAGACGAGCACAGAGGCCCGCATGGTCTTCACAAGATCGTACGGGGCCTGGGTCGACGTGATCACCTCGGCATTAATGACCGCGCGATTCCCCTCATGGTGAACTTTCGCGCCCAAGATGCCCAACAACTTGCCCATGGTGACGACATCCACCACGCGAGGCACGTTGGTAATGACACACTCGCCGCCGCCAAGAATGGTGGAGGCTAAGATCGGTAACGCGGCATTCTTCGCCCCGCTGATCTCGACCTCTCCTCGAAGCGGCATCCCGCCGGTGATGATTGTACGATCCATCGTCTCCGCCATTGCAGAATGCTGAAAAAGTCCGCCAGCTTCGTTCTCGCATCGCTCAGAGGCTCAACGTACCGAAGCGTACGCCTCGCCTCTTCGCTCGCTGCGGCCTTGCTGGACGGCCTTTTTGAGCATCCTGCGGGATGTACTCCTGTTGTCCTAAACGTGCAGGCCGGTGAGATTCCGGCGTACCCACAGAGATTTTCCCGCCACCTGTTACGTTCCGACTCGCTCCACAATCACCACACGCTCAAGCCCAGCCGCATCGTAGACCAGTCGGTGAAACCTGTACCCTGGTATCTGGTCGACAATCCGGCGCATCGCACGAGCCTGGCCGGCACCAATTTCCATGATCAGTGCGCCGCCGGGAGACAAATATCGACCAGATTCTTGTAATAACCGTTCGTGCAACTCCGTCCCCTGAGGCCCTGCCACCAGCGCACCTCGCGGTTCGAACAGCCGCACTTCCGGCTGCAGCGTCGCCCAATCGGCCTCCGCAATATAGGGAGGATTCGAGACGATGACGTCAATGCGCCCTTCCAGCTCCTGCTTCGCCAATGGACCCAGCAAGTCGCCTTCCAACCATGTGATGTGCTCGCATACCGCATGGCGGGTGGCATTCTGCCTGGCGACATCGAGCGAGGGGTTCGATAGATCAGTCGCGATCACCCGCGCACGAGGTCTCAGCCGCGCAATCGCCACGGCAATGCACCCGGATCCCGTGCACACATCGACGATGGTGGCCTGTCGCTCGGCGGGAATCCGTTGCGCGACATATTCCACCAGCAACTCAGTCTCCGGCCTCGGGATGAGCACCGCCGCGTTCACAGCAAACTCCAGCCCGCAAAACTCCTGAGTCCCTAAAATATATTGCAAGGGCTCACGACCAACCCGCCGCTCGATTAGCCCTCTCACGGCCAACAACTCGGCGGGAGACAGCAATCGGTCTCGATCAGCCACAACATGATGTATGGGAAGACGGAGCATGTGCTCCACGATCCAAAACGCTTCCTGCCCCGCACTCTCGATGCCGGCCTGTTCCAGCAGCCGCTGCGCCTCGGCGATCACCTCACCGAGCGTTGCCTGGCCTGCTGACTGCGGGATCGGGGCAACCGCATCCATGTTAAGCAGCCCCCACTTCTTGCTGACGCTGCGCCTTCAAAGCCTGGACGAGTTCGTCGAGGTCGCCTTCAAGCACCTGCTCCAACTTATGCAAGGTCACACCGACGCGATGATCTGTCACCCGATTCTGTGGGAAGTTGTAGGTGCGAATCTTTTCGCTTCGCTCGCCCGTGCCCACCTGAGCCTTGCGATTCTGCGCGATTTCCGCTTCCTGCCTCTCCCGCTCCGCCTCGACGATTCTGGCCCGCAGGGTCCGCATCGCCTTGTTGCGATTCTTCAGCTGCGACCGTTCGTCCTGGCAACTCACCACTACACCGGTCGGAATATGGGTGATCCGCACCGCAGATTTTGTTGTATTGACGCTCTGGCCTCCGGCACCGGATGAACAGAAGGTGTCGATCCGGAGATCCATGGGATCGATCTGCACATCCACCTCGTCCACCTCAGGCATGACGGCGACGGTAACGGTCGAGGTATGAATCCTGCCACTGGCCTCGGTGACGGGGACACGCTGCACACGGTGGACCCCGGCCTCGAACTTGAAGTGGCTGTAGGCGCCCTTGCCTTCTATAAGCGCGACGACCCCCTTGTAGCCCCCGCCCCCGGTTTCTGTGGCTTCGACCACATCGACCTTGAAGCCTTTGATCTCAGCGTACTTGCTATACATCCTGAACAACGCTCCGGCAAAGAGCGCCGCCTCATCACCACCGGTCCCGGCGCGGATTTCGAGGAGCAAGCTCTTTTCATCGCGCGGGTCTTTGGGAATAAGAAACTCCTGGGCATGCTGTTCGATTTCGTGCTGCAGGCCTTCGAGCGCGGCGCTCTCCTCCATAGCCATCTTATGCAACTCGGCCCCGGCCGTGGGATCTGCAAGAATTTGCGCGGCTTCTTCCAGCTGCTTTGCGTTATCTCGATAGGTCGCGAGAAGCTTGGCCGCCGGTTCGATATCCGTCCGCTCCTTATTTACTTTATGCAACTGCGAGGGCTGGCTCATAAGAGACGGGTCCATGAGCTGATTCGTCAGCTCATCATATCGAGTTGCCAACACTTCCCATTTCTTCAATAAAACTGCTTCCATGGCCCCGTTTTCCTTGGATTCGCACTCAGCCCCTGATGCACAAAAACAAAAAGACCCTGCCCCTCAGCGAAGCAGGGTCCCTTGTATGGCCTCTTCTTAAACTACTTTTCTTTCTTCGCGTACTTCTTCTAGAACCGTTCAACGCGCCCTTCGGTATCAATGATTTTCTGCGTCCCCGTGAAAAACGGATGGCAGTTTGAACAGATATCGACATTGATATCGCCGCCCGTTGATCGGGTCTTATATTTATTGCCACAGGCGCAATGCACACCGACTTCCCGATACACGGGATGAATACCCTTCTTCATAATTCCCACTCCCCTGATATCAGAATCCTCGACCTTCGCCCATTCGAAGGCCCAGCACTGTAGCCTGTCTCAGCGCCAGATACAAGTCGGATGTTATCGATTCATCGACTGCAGGAATTCCTGATTGGTCTTGGTGCCATGCAGCTTGTCCATCAGAAACTCCATGGCTTCCATCGTCCCAAGCGGACTCAACACCTTGCGCAAAATCCACATCTT
>JANYBU010000066.1 GCA_025360665.1 Nitrospira sp. | reverse complement strand
CGCACATGGTGTGCAAGCCATCACCTTTCAGTATAGCAGGTGCCGATCGGGCTACTGGAGCTTGGCCCTGACGAGGTCGCTGATCTGTTTGCCGTCTACTGGTTGGCCGGCCACATGGACCATCACGGCTTTCATCACCGCGCCCATCTCTTTCAGCGACCGAGCGCCGGTTTCTTGAATGGCCGCGTCCACGACGGTGGAGAGCTGTTCGGGAGAGAGGGCTTGAGGGAGATAGGATTCGAGAATGGTAATTTCCTGTCGTTCTTTTGCGGCGAGTTCTGCGCGGTTACCTTTCTCAAAAAGCTCGACCGATTCCCGGCGTTGCTTGATCATGGTCGTCATCACGCGGCTCATTTCGGCGTCGTCGAGATCCTTCTTGATCTCCAGTTCCTTGTTCATCACGGCGGCCTTGATCATGCGAATCACGTCCATCCGCAATTGGTCGCGGGCCTTCATGGCTAACTTGAGATCTTCTGTCAGACGTTCGTGTAGCGACATGGAGCCTCAGGGAGTTCAGATGATGTGCTGGAGACAATACCGCGTCGTCAGGACTCAGTCAATGACGTATCGCTCTACCGAACGAGGATGCAGCGGGAGCGGTAGTGTTCTGGTGACGAGGGGGCGTAAAATTAGGTGCAGTGGTGAGCGTCTGAGGCAATGGGTCTTAATACGGGAGGGACTGTATGTCGATCTATCATGCAATGGGTAAGAGGTGGCAGCGGACCACGGTTGTGAGCCTGGTGAGCCTGGTGATGTTCTCGGTCGTCGGGGCCTGCGCCAGCGATGCACCGAAGGGCTCTCCACCGCCGACCGCAGACCAGGTGCGTGGCCATGCAGATCGGGCGTTCGACAAGCTCAAGCAAGAGGAACAAGAGCGAGTCGCCCAGCCGCCGGTGCCACGTTAGTAGGTCCGGCACCCTACCGATTCGATTTGGGCAGGGTCCAGACCACAAACTGGGCAACGGGTTTCACGAGCGGCAATTCCCAGAGGAGTTGTTGTCGAGGTACTCGCTCCACTTGGCGCGCTTCATGGAAGGTGCCAAGAAGGCTGGAAGAGACCAGCAGCCGCAAGACGCCCGAGAGAAAGAAGACAAATGGCAAATTCGATGCTGGCTGCAGGATGACGCCTGCCCACTCGATGCGTGAGGGAAGGCGATCCACCAACCAGCTCCCAAGCAAGGCTCCCACCGACCATCCTACTGCGTTGACCGTGCTGTACAACGCGATGGCCTTTGCGCGGTGCTCCGGCCTGACCGAATCGAACACATAGTTCTGCAGTCCCAATGCCAAGCCGGCCCAAATAACGCCGCCCAAAAAATTGACCGCCAGGAGAAAACCAAGATTCGTACTCACGAGGTACAGCATCGGCAAGAATGGCACCGTGAAGCCGGTGATGGACAACAAGGCTTTGTTTCCGAAGCGGTCCCCGAATTGGCCCCAGGTCTGCAAGGTGAGGAGTTGACCGAGGAGGCCAGCGGCCAGCCATCCCCCGTAGCCGAAGTATGACAGATGGATATCCTGAAGGATGTACAGGACGAAAAATGGACCAGCGATCAACACGGACGCATGCATCAGGCCTGAGAAAAGCAGGAAGCGACGGAAGTCCTTCGTCGCGCTCTGACGGAAGAAGCTGCGAAATCCTTGCTGAGCCTCCCGATGGGCGGTGGGATGTACATCTTGAACCGGGGACAAGGCCAAGATTGAGAGGATGCGGGCACTTCCAGCGACGGAGAAAATCAGTACGAATCCCCACCAGGCTGCGGTGGAATGTTGCCAGAGGCTCAGGACCCATCCGGCTCCGCAGAGCGCAAAGAAGCTGAGGCTGGCGATGATTTGGGATCGGCGTGCGAAATAGACGCCCCGCTCATGCTGGTCGAGCCAGTCGGCAATCAAGCTATTCCAAGCCGGCGTGGTGAATTGGGCGCAAGCAAAATAGGCGGCGGCGCCGCCCACGACGAGCCAGGGTCCCCACTGCGGAAGCAACAGCGGCAGGAGCACGATGGGAATCCATGCGAAGCCTTGCCCGTAGGTGCCGACAGAGATGAGGGTTTTGCGATTCGGGAACCACTGTAATAACTTGACGGAGACGAGTTGGGCCCCTGTCCCGATGAGTTGGGGCAATGCTGACAGCACACTCAATTGGAACGGGCTTGCATGCAGGAGCAGAGCGAATGCGGAGAGGTATTGTTCCCCGCTCCCTTGCGTGACGGCCTGGCAGGCGCCATCTCGTAGGCCATAGCGAAGGCCTCGCTCGCCGGCACTCTGTGGCTGGGAGCTGCTTGGTGCGGTCTCTTGTATACGTTCTGACGGTATCAGATGCACATGATCCTCTCCTGAGAGGGAACTCTGATCGAGCGTAGCACAGACGGTGGTGTTCGCAGTGTAAATAGATGGCAGCTCGGTCAGTCGGTTATTGACCCCTTGCTGATCTCTCGATACCATAACGGCACGAGTGAACAGCGGGTAATAGTGGCTCCAATGAGAGAGACCAGAAGGAAATGGACGCAGGTTCTGGTAAGCATCCTCGCTGGCCTGAGTGTTGTCGTGTGTGTCTGGCAGGGAGTCGAGGCGCGGGATCTGTTCGCGCCGAAGGAGCAAGCGACGACCGAGGCCGACCCCACGCAAAGCCCGTCGTTCGACGAACAGAAGAAGGGCATCCCGCAATCCCTTTTTACCTGGATCAAGATGGCCAAAGGGTATGAGGTCGAGTGGGATACGTTCGGACGAAAAGGCTGGTACACGCAAGATCCGCGGTTGAAGCCCATTGAGCCGGGATCGGTGTTTCCTCAAGATATTCCCGCGATCTATATTGTGTTCGAGTCAGCCCCGCTGGAAGATCCTACCCAATTCAGCGCTCAATGGTTTCTGGAGGGGGAGAAGGGCGCGCGCTCATCCGTGCCGCTCGGTAAAGACACCTTGGAAGTGCCGGGGCATGAACGCTATGGATTTCTGGAACTCAAGAAGCCAGAAGACGCCTGGGCCATCGGGACGTATCTGGTGAAACTGTTCATTACGCCGCTTGGACAACAGTCTTTTCATGCGGGCAATCAAGTGGGTACCATGCGGTTTACTATTGTCGAGGGGGCTGCTCCTGCCGGCATGAGCCCACACTAGCAGGCTGCGGAAAAACTATGTGGGCACGCCAGAACTTCACTGGTCCGCCTGTTTGCGTGCGGACAGGCACAGGCAGGCACGTTTGGGACAACAGGAGCGCAGCATGCAGGATGCTCAAAAAGGCTGTCCAGCAAGGCCGCAGCGAGTGAAGAGCCGAAGGCGTACCCTCTGGGGTACGTTGAGCCTCTGAGCGATGCGAGAACGCTGCTGACGACCTTTTTCAGCATCCTGATAGTCATTAAACAGAGAAAAGGAACAAGATGGGAGATCGTATCAAAGTCACGGATCAAGAGAAGCTGACGCTGCTCTATGAGCGATTCAGAGATGTGTGTCTGGTCGAGAAGGAAGTCTGGAAAGAGATTTTCATGCCGCGGGAGGTGACGCAGGGGCCTGTCCGAACGAACATGCAAGATCGCTATGATGTGGAAATCGACGATCCCGCAATTGAAGAGGCCCTGGATGCGAATATCCCTCGCGGCAGCCAGGCTCTGGCTGCCGCGATCCAGGAATATCGAGCGAATATTTCATTTTATCGAAAAGGCTGAGAGCTTTAGCGGGCCGCGAGCACTCGTTCAACATTCTGCACGATCTCTGGCGCCAACGGCTTCGCGCGGTGATGGTATCGTGCGACGACATTTCCTGACCGATCGACTAAATACTTCTGGAAATTCCACTCCACCTCGCCGGGGAACGGGCTCTGTTCAGTCAGATATCGGTAGAGAGGATGTTTATCGTCGCCCTTCACACTGATCTTGCTGAAGAGCGGAAACGACAGGCTGTACTTGGTGTAGCAGAATGTTTTGATCTCTGTATTCGTCCCTGGCTCTTGCTGCCCGAAGTTGTTCGCAGGGAACGCCAGGATCTCAAAGCCTTTTCCCCGATATTGCTCATACATCTTTTCAAGGTCAGTATATTGCGGCGTATTGCCGCAGAAGCTGGCCGTGTTGACCAGCAACAGCACCTTGCCGCGGAACTGATTCAGTGAGACCGGCTTCCCGTCGATATCGTTCAGCGTAAAGTCGTAGACCGCGGGCGTCTGTGCTGCCATGAGTATGGTTCCTTCTTGTTTCGCCTGTGCGGGGCTCGGCTCAAGTAGGTCGCTCAATCCACCACCGGCGGTCAAGCCAATTGCTGCGAACAATCCCACCAATGTGTGCCGCAATCTTTCCATCGGACACCTCAGGTTAGAGTCGCTCTAAGGCCTCAATGCGCGCTTCCATCGGCGGATGCGTGGCAAAAATATGCATGAATCCTGAAGAATTACCGGAGATCTTCATCGTCGCGAGCGCATCCTGTGTGGAATACTCGACCTGCGAACGGGTGACCCATCGATCGATCGCGCGAAGGGCCGAAATCATCGAGTCCTTGCCGTACACCTTGGCTGAAAAGGCATCCGCGCCATATTCACGTTGCCGAGAAAACCAGCTGATTAGGACCGAGGCCAGGATACTGACGATGATCTGGAGCACGATCGACAATCCAAAACCGAGCATTGCTTGATCGCGTTCTGCGAAGAACCGACGCACCCACATTGCGATGTAGTACACGAAAGTGTTCATCAGCCCCGCCAACACGGTTGTCGCGAACATGTCCCCGTTGTAGACGTGTCCCATTTCGTGGGCGAGGACGGATCGCACTTCCTGTTCTTGCAAATTGCTCAATAATCCAGTCGAGACGGCCACCATGGAGTTATTCTTGCTGGGGCCGGTCGCGAAGGCGTTGGGATCGGGAGATTCATAGACCCACACCTCAGGCATCGTAATGTGGAGCCGTTGCGCAATCTCCTGGACAGAGCCGTAAATGACCTGTTCGGCTTGCGACCGGGGTTGGGTGATCTGGCGGCAATCCAACATGGCCCGAGCCATTTGTTTAGAAAACGCCAAGCTGATAAAGGCACCACCAAAGCCGAGGACGAGGGCCCAGACTAACGAGCTGAGGTCGACCGAT
>JANYBU010000009.1 GCA_025360665.1 Nitrospira sp. | reverse complement strand
ATCAATTCGGTGAGACCGCAAGCACGCCCCCAGACACACAACAAGAAAGAGCACACCGGGGCAGCGCCGTTCCGCTGCATGTAAACGGTTACCCTCTTAAACTCGATGCGTGAGTGTCTTGACGGAGGGGTCCACTTTACTTATCCATATCTCTTCGGCTTGAGGGAGGGTCTCAATAACCTCTGGGTGTTTTTTCTTGAACGCGATATACGCGGAGCTGTCCAGAAGCAGCCGGGTCATTTCCAAAGCTCTGGATCAATCGTGCGTTGCTCGGCAATGAGCTTGTCGAACGCGGCAGCCTCTTCCTTCGTCCAGGTTCCGGCAAGATGATCCAGATCATGATAGCGGACCGGCGTTTTCTTTTTTGCCTTACCCCCCGCCGATTCTTCTAACAGCTCGATGACCGCCTTATTCACGCTAGTTTTTTCTGCTTGGCCCGCAGTTGAACTGTACGGGCGACTTCGGGTGGAAGGTTTCGTAACGTAATCGCTTTCATGGCGCCATACCTCCATGCATCACCGGTGCATCACAGTGATGCACATTCTACCGCATGGGATATGGCTCGTCAAACAGATGTGGCCGCGCGGGGGCGGGGGCGTGGGATTCGAAGAGCGTATGGCTGATAGCTATGGCGTATGGTTCGGAGCAAAGTGGGCGTTGGAAACAAGAGCGGGATCGTGCATCGCCATCGACGGGCCGTCAGGCTTCAGCGGAAGCTGGGTGGCTGACACCTTTTTATTTTCTCGTTTGGTTGGTCTGGTCTGTCTTGTCTGTTTGGTTTCTCTGGGTCAAGTAACTAAACAAACCAGATAGACCAGATCAACCAGACAGACCAGATGAACCAGAACTTACGCTATTTCGCAGAGGGGCGGCGAGCCCATCAAGATGCTCGTCGCCCCTGTCCACATAAGGAGAGATTGACGTAGGCCTTTTACCGAAGCATTGTTGTACTTGTGTATCGAGCCCCATCTGCGACCTGTTCTCCTGATTCTATTGGGCAACGTTTCTTACTTGGCGCACCAGTTTTTCCCTTTCCGCCCTCGGTACAAGGATTTGGCGTAGTCGATACTTGTGTGGTTGCTGGGTTTGTTGTTCCTTTCATTTCCCCTGCCATCTGGATGCGGGAACCCTGTCGCTTCTCGATCTGGAACGCATGGCCCACATCGACAACGAACAGTGAGCATAACAGCGCCGCGCCGATTGAGAGCAGAGCAGTATTTTTATTCATCATGCACCTCCTTATGGTTGGTTACGTTTCCATTTTCTGGCGATGCTCTTCAGCAATCAACGTGCCAGTAGATCCTGTTCGAGGCGCTTGCATGTGTATCCGTTGATTTGTTGGATGTATTTAGCGCGGCTGTCGCGATGGATGCTGCGCAGAGTGCCTCGGCAATCAACCCAGAATCGAATCGAATTTGATTATGATGGAATCAGAATGGATGCAGTATTCTCGAAGCGAGCGCGCGACGTGCGCGACGAGCGGGAAGTGCGGGACGGGCAGGGCTAGCGCGACAGGCGGGATCCGAAGTTCGAAGTTCTGAGTTCTGGGTTCGCAGTTCCGAACACTTCAGCCTTCAGGCCGTCTCGCCCGTCCCGCCCGTCCCGCCCGTTTCGTGTGTCTCGCACGGCTATTGTGCTGAAATGGTTTCCCGCAGCCTGCTAGGTTGAGGGCGATTGGTTCTGATCAATCGTTCCGGTAGACTCGGTGCGACGGATCATTAAGATAGAGGTGGGGTGACGATGGACTGTATGTTGTTGCGGCATGGCATTGCGGTGGAGCGGGATGAATGGGAAGGGCCGGATGCGGATCGTCCTCTGACTGAGCGCGGGGCGAAGCGCGTGGCGCAGGTGGCGGCTGGGTTGAAATGGCTCGACGTGCAGCCGACTCATGTCTTGTCGAGTTCCTTGATCCGGGCGATTGAGACGGCGAAGATTGTGCACCGCTCGCTGCGAGTCCGCTCTGCGGTGCATATCGTCAATGAACTTTTGCCGGATGCGCCTCCCGATCGGCTTCTATCGATCCTTCACGATCTGCAGTCGGAGTCCTGTGTGCTCTGTGTTGGGCATGAACCGCAGTTGGGGGTGGTAGCGAGTGTGATGCTCGCCGGAAAGCCCTCGACGGCCTTTTCCTTCAAGAAAGCCGGGGCCTGTCTGATCGAGCTGTCGATCCCGGCGAAGCCAGGTCGAGGCGTCCTTCGTTGGTGGTTGACCCCCGATCAGTTGCGGGCTATGGGGAAGCGGAAAGGCCACGGTTCATCTGGTTGATCTGGTCTGTCTTGTTTATTTGGTTGAACCAGACCAACCAGACAAACCAACGAACGATCTTCTTATGCAGGCTGGATCAGGCGGTCGGAGGGCAGGTTCGGGCTTTGCAGGTGTGGGGTGAGCAGCGGCTGGATCTTGCTGCGCAGTGCGTCCTGAATCTCATCCGGCGATTTTCTGGCATCGATCACTTCGAAGTGAAACTCCTCCGCCATTTTGTCAAACTCCTCGATCAGGAGTGACTGGTACTTCTTAAAGCTATCGTAGAGATCGTTGCCGAGACGAAGATCCATTCCTGATTCCCAGAAGTTCATCCCGTTGGTTTCGATGACGCGCAGCACGAGTGTTTCGACATCGATGCGCATGTAACAGACGAGATCTGGTACTAAGGCAAAGCCGAAGACGTCTCTCACCCACTGGCGGTTCCCGCTGCGCACAAAATCCCGCGCGAGGGCCGTATAGATATACCGATCGGCCAGGACGATGAAGCCCGAGCGAAGCGCGGGGATGATCTCGTGTTCTAAGCGATCCGCAAAGTCGGTGGCGTATAGCAGGCTGAACGACCACCGGTCGAGAATGTTGCCTTCTTTCGCCATTTCGATTGTTTTCGACATGAGATTGGAACGGGTCCAGCCGGTCGTGAGCACGCCATAGCCCTGCACCTCCAGCCACTCCTGCAACATTTCGATGTGCGTGGAGCGGCCGACCCCGTCGGTGCCTTCGATGGCGATGAGTTTCCCTTTGAGGTCACTCGGATTTAGGTACGTCAAACCGTCGCCAAAATACCGTGCGTCGACCATGGGTACCCCGTCTTGGTTTGTAATC
>JANYBU010000391.1 GCA_025360665.1 Nitrospira sp. | reverse complement strand
AAAACCTGGTAGCATGAAACCCGCCTGATGGAAGACGAAAAACAGAGGGAAGCTCAGTCGCTACGGCAATCTCCGCGCCGGAAAGCTGCCGTTCATGAGATTGTGTTTGTTTCGTGCTCAACTCTACCTCATTCCAGCCAGCTCCAGCCAAAGTTCAGATTTCCTGGATATGTGCAACCAAAGCAGCCACCCATTTTCGTGAAAGCGGCTACTGATGCGTATTTCGGCATTCATGTCCACGCGTTTCGGGCATCATAACCGGGACTTTTCTGGTGCTTATGGTCTCGTTTCGGCGGTCGTGACCAATCCTTCATGGGGGTCGAAATCCGATCTCTACACCAATCACTTTGCCATAGCCTGCATCGGACGACCATTTCGTTTGACGAATTGTCTTTCTCTCGGTACGCTTCCGTACACAGCATAAGCTCTGAGAGCGTGGCATCATACTCTGCTTGAGCAGATAGTCCTGACGCGAGCAATAACGTGAAACCAGGCGCAAAGCTATGAAGTTGATAGAATCGTGTCTTCTGTTGCTCTGCTAGGGGATCTATCCCGTTTATGGCCAATCCTATTTGCCGATAATTCAAGATGCCCGAACGAACCTTCACAGATGTAAATTAAGGCTACAGTCGCCAATGCAGTGAGTGATTTTGAGCAACGTAATAGGGGAGAGCTGGCCTTGCTTAGGCTTCTAGGGAACGAGGACTGTCATCGCTAGAGGGTTTGCGACCTCCATTTCGCCGACCTTATGTTCGATTGTAATAGGGAGTGGTAGCTGATTTCGTGAAAACACGTGGCTCCTTTGACTGACAGCCGGAATCTGGTTCGTAATCCAAAAACCGGTCTTCGCTCTTGAGATCGGTAAATATCCGACGTAGGCGGCACCGGTGACGCAATGATCGTACAGGCGTCTGAGCATACGGCGTCTGATATAGTCGCCCTGCGGAATTGTCCACCCAGCAATAGCCGCTAGATATGGATTTGTCAATGAGGAGTCACAACTACGTTGTAAGTAAATTGCGAGGCACGTGGATTCACTACGCGTTTAACAAATTACGGAGCCTAAAGCAGCGTGTGATGCGTCGATCCGATGGCGAACGCTATCTGCTGCAACAATATTTTCGCGGGACTGGAAAACATCTAAATTTGACGAATCCGCAGACCTTTGCGGAGAAATTGTACTGTAGATTGATCTTCTTGAATCGAGGATACTACCCTAGTTTTACGCAGCTTACAGATAAGTATGCGGTGAGAGCTTATGTGAGCAGCAAGGTGGGAGAGCAGTATTTAGTCAAGCTTCTATGGCACGGGGAAGACCCACTCGCGATTCCTTTTGACATTTTGCCAGAAGAGTACGTTATCAAGCCAAATCACGCTAGTGGACAAGTTATTGTGGTCAAGGGAAAGGCTGATCGAACCGAGATAATTAGAACATTGTCGGTCTGGTTGAAAAGTAATTATTATTGGGAGGGGCGAAACGGTCAGTACTATCACATCAAGCCTAGAGCAATGATAGAAGAGTATCTGAAAAACCCGGACGGTAGCGGGCCTCTGAACTATAAGTTCTGGTGTTTTGGAGGAACCCCAGAGGTTATTCACATCAGCAATTATGCTCATAGCATAAACTCTTTTTTTGACACTGAATGGAATCATCTCGATCTACGCTACAATGAGCATGCATCTAACCCTGCCATAGCAAAGCCACTTAACTTTGAGCACATGATGTTACTTGCAGCGCAGTTGTCGGCGGGTATTGATTTTGTACGTGTTGATTTATATAACGTGCAGGGGAAAATATATTTTGGAGAACTCACATTTACGCCTACGGGCTCGTTAACTTTTCGACCAGACAGTTGGAACTTGATCTTGGGGGAGAAATGGAAGATTAGGCTGCTGCCGGTTTCAAAGACACCGAATGAGGTGTCTGAATGAAACCGGCAGCAGCCCAGATAGCCGTCGGTCGTGGACTGCGGGTTTGGGTCGAGGCCGTGTGAAAACAGAACTTCCACGCCGCGAGGATCGTGGCATGTGCGATACCGCCATCAATTTCGTATTGACTTGGCGGGATGGCTCGCGGTTTCGTCACCACACTCGGGGTGCTACCCCGTCATGGCCGCCATCAGGGGCTTTGCCCCGAAGATTCGCAGCATTCGCTTGAGGTTGTACGCCAACACATGCAGACTCATCTCCGTGTTGACGTTCGGCAACGTCTTCATCAAGAAATGCGTCGCTCCCATCCACGCCTTGAGCGGTTCAAACACGTGCTCCACGGTTGATCGTTCGGACCTTCGAGGGCTCCGGGGCTTGCTCCAGTCGAACCTGCATACGCTCCAGCACATCCTCGTGTTCCCAGCGGGTAATCCGGCGATAGCTGCTGGTGGTGCAGTGCGCCTTGATCGGGCACTTGCAGAATATACCTGTTCATGTATAATTGAAACATGGCTACCAATGAACGGCCGCTCGAATGGATAAGCAGTAGCCATAAAGATCTGATGGCGTTACCTGCCGACGTAAGGCGCTTCTTCGGTTATGCTCTTTCCCTTGCTCAAGCCGGTGATCAACACGATGCGGCGAAGGTGCTCAAGGGCTTTGGCAGCGCCGGAGTGCTTGAGGTTGTTGAATACGATAGGAGCGGCACCTATCGTGCCGTGTATACCGTGAAGTTCGAAGAAGCTGTATTTGTTCTGCACTGCTTCCAAAAAAAGAGCAAGAGTGGAATCGCAACGCCGAAAGAGGATATCGCCATCATCCGCGCCAGGCTGAAAGTGGCCGAGGCGCTTGCAAAGGATCTACGAAATGAAAAAACGTGTCATTGATGGGGTCGAAGTGCAACGCAGTTCTGGCAATGTCTTCGCCGACTTGGGCCTGCCGGATGCCGATAAGCTCAAGATCAAGTCCGGGTTGGTGATCGAGATCAGGAAGGCGATGCGCCAGCAAGGGCTTACCCAGCAAGAAGCAGCAACGCGCATGGGGATCACCCAACCTAAAGTATCCGACATGATGCGTGGCGACTTCTCCAATCTGTCCGAACGCAAACTGATGGATTGCCTGAATCGGCTCGGCTACGACATCGAAATCACGGTAAGGCCGGCCTCCGATCCTGTCGGGCATTTGATGCTGGCCATCGCTTGATGTATAGGGCTCTAGATGAACCATACTGCCTTCACGTGATGGCCAGCATAACTGCTCACAGTGGACAACGTATCAGTGGCGGCACGGACTGCCTGGCGATCTGATTTTCCGCCCCGACTAGGCGAATCTCCAAACATCCGTCACCGGATCCGTCTTCGACAACTATTAACGAAGGCGTAAATATCCCGCTCCCCAAACCGTAGGAAATCGAGAAAGTCGATTCCCCCGTATTCACAGGTCTCTGCTACGCTTAGGAGTGTCAGATATTCGTCGAGGCCCTTCATGGACGACGTTCCGGCGATTACGTCGCGCAGCCGCGCGAAGACCTTGATTGCGTGCTCGGCGTTGTTGTTGTTTCAGGGCACACCGTCGTAACGCAGAAATGTGAAAAGCGTATCGCGGTTCTTCTTCAATCGCTGTTTACATTTCAAGGCCGTTTCGCTGTTGAGTTCCGCCGCGTCAAGAAATCTGAAAAACCGGTCGACAGCTGTCTGGTGCTTCCGGAGAAAACGCGCCTTCAGCCCGTGGCGGTCGACGGTTTCCACCATCGGTTTCAGCAACTCGGCAAAGCCCGTGACGATAGCGGGGGCCGGCGAGACTCGTGCGGTGACGGTGCTCGGCAACACATTCACGTTCAACGGTGTCACCGTGCTGAAGAACTGAGGCGGTGGGAGTGCGGGGCTGACGCGGAACCCCTTCTTCAGTTGAAATGGTAGGCCAGCCCGAAGACGAAGAGATGGGCTGTATACGTGCCATGGAAGGCCTGCAGGACCTGCGTGCTCTGCAGGCTCTGCACTTGGTCAAAATGTAGGTGACTGTAATTGTACTTCCACTCCCCAAAGAGAGAGACGGCCCGAGTGAGCTGCACCCCCACTCCCACCTGAGTATTCAATCCCAGCGTGCTCGAGGTATCTGAATTGTCCGTCTGCGGATTTTTGCGCCGGGCAATAAACGCCGCAGGCCCGATTCCGACATAGGGCGTCACCCGCCCCCACTGGGCTCGCGCCACGACATTGGTGGCCCAGGTGAGCACGCGAAGGTTGGCCCCCCGTTGCGCCTGGGAAAGCGTGGCGCCGTTCGGCAATGTCGCTAGCCGGGATTGCTGCTCAAAATGCGGGGTCGTCCCATACCCCTCGAGCTCCAGGCCAAGCCACGGTACCTCCTGAAAGAAATACCCCAGCTTGCCACCGAGGATCACCGAATTCTTTAAATCGTCAGCGGTGACCTTGGCCCCTGAGGCCGCTCCGCTGGTCACTCGGATATCTTGTAGGCTTTGCGGGACGGTCAGGCCGACTTCGCCAGCCAGGTACGTCTCCGCGTAGACTCCAGCCCCTCCTCCCAACAGCACGAAGAGGAGGCCCCCCACGATAAGGAGCACCCGTCCCCACGAGGCGCGGGACGCATTGACACGCCCTACCAGGGACCGTGGGTGTGGTGCGCAAAGGCCCACCCCTCCATTAAAACTGGACACTCACGCCTCCTGTCAGCCCATACTGCGGGGCGCCGTTGGAGAGCCCCGCCGTGGCCGACACATTCAATCGCAGCGCCGAGGTGGCCTTGTAGGTTGACGAGAACAAGAGATCCCGGGGATTGACCTGCGTCGCCACGAGCTTGTAATACTCTTCGTAATAGACACTGAGCATCCATTGCGGCGTCACGTTGTAGCCCATCCCGACATCGTAAAACCATTGGTTCAGTAAATTGAGTCCCGATTGCTTGCCCACGAAGGTATAGCCCCCATCGAGAAAGCCAATGAGATGAGTGGTCAGTTTTTTCATGAGCTCAATACCGACGTTCTCATCGAATTCACCGGTCCCGAGTCCGAGATCCGGATTGGCGGTTGGCGTCTTCAACTTCGCCGTGAGCGACACAGTCGGCAGCCAGCCTTTCTCGTCCATGAGGTAATAGCGACCCTGCGCGGTGATATCCCCCAATCCCTCGGCAGTGGACAGCACAGGCGGAAGCTGTTGCCGCCGCCGACTCGTTCGGTTGGTGGAGATTTGAATCGGGACGCCATTCACCACGGTCACGGAGCCTGAGCTATGCAACTGCAGATACGGAATGGTGATGGTGAAATCGCCATCGGCAAAGAGGCGGCGAATACTGACAGGCACTGACAATAACGAGGTGCGAGAATTGGTGCCATAGTCGCCACTCGAATAACTGGTGGAGGCTCCAATCCGCCACGTGTCATCGGTGGCATGCGACACCAGTGGGCAGAGCAACCATCCCACTACGGCGAGGAACCCTGCCAACTGTCGCCGATGCTGCACGTTGTACCTCACCAGTTGGAACCGATGTTTCGTCTTCGATTCAGATTGACTGTCGCACACGCTCACCGGCAATGCCCCATGTCCACCACCACGGCGCGTCCTCTTAGACAGAGGACCCTCAGTCCTGTGTCCAGGCCGTCCCGATGTCCCCGAACGGACCGTTCGTTTTCGAAGGGAGACTCACGGAGGCGTAACGAGGAGGGCAACGAGAGGCGGAGGCATCATGCGCACTCCGCCTCTCGTTGCGAGATCAACGCACCCGATGGGGCCGCTCGGGCCGCTCAACACGCTCCGCTGTCTGCGTGCGCTCAACCCGATCGTGCTGGAGATCATGTCGATCGGCATGGCGCTCGCCACGATCCTGTTGGAGATCCTGCCGATCTTGCCGGCGGTCCTGTTGATCCTTGGCAAGCTCACGGCCATCCTGCCGAGCATCTTTCCGGTCGGCGCGCAGGTCCTGCCGGTCCTGTTGGACTTTATCCGCACTCGCACCTGCCTTGAGGTCCTGTTGTAAACCTTGGCGGTCCTGTCGGATATCTGTTCGATCCGTTCGGATGTCCTGCCGATCCTGCCGAATATCCCGTCGGTCTTCTCGGAGATCCCCACGATCTTGCCGAATATCCCGTTGGTCTTTCCGTAGATCCTGGCGGTCCTGCCCGAGGTCTCCGGCAGGGAGCGTGGATTGCGCGAATGTCGTGCTCACCGCGAGCAGGACGGTCAAAAAGACGGTACCACCGATGTTCAAACCCTGTGTCTGCATACGGTCCTCCTTCACTGGATGGCGGTGGGTCTCATCATGAGACCACGGCAGTGGGTACACACTCGGACGAACAGGCCGCTGATCATTTATTATCGTCCACCAATTGTTGGCCAGCATAAAGTCCTAAGGGGGTCTTCGTCAATGAAAAGCTAATAAACAGACGCTGGACACGGTTGAGCTGCTGCCGGTTTAGTTGACACCACCCTACGCTAATTCTGCCTGCCGTTCGAACTCCATCGGACTGAGATACCCCAACGTCGAGTGCCGCCGCCTGGGATTGTAGAAACGTTCGATGTCATCGAACACGTCCGCTTTGGCGTGGTCTCGTGTGCGGTACGTTTTGTTCGCCGTGCGTTCAGTTTTCAACGAGGAGAAGAAGCTCTCCATCGCGGCATTGTCCCAGCCGTTGCCGGCTCGGCTCATGCTACAGGTCACGCCATGGTCAGCCAGCAGCCGCTGGAAAGGCTCACTGGTGTATTGGCTCCCTCGATCGGAGTGATGCAGGACGACCTCAGGCTTGCCGCGCCGCCAGATCGCCATGACGAGGGCATCGGTGACGAGTTGCGTGGTCATGGTCGCCTGCATGGACCAGCCGACGACCCGTCGTAAGAAGAGATCCACCACCGCCGCGACGTAGAGCCAGCCTTCGGCGGTCCAGAGCACTCTTTCCCATCTGGACACGAACCAGTACCGACAGAGAACGTCTCATCGACCCCACAGTATTTAAAGAAATCGAAACACAAAACGACGAATGGCCCGAGGTTAAATTCTGATGGTGTTCGACAAACACCGCTTCGCACAACGCTTACGCAAAACGATCAAACAGCGCGGGATCACACAAACAATTCTCGCGCAGCGTGTCGGCGTCAGCAAAAGATCCATGAATATGTACTGCACAGGAGGGTGTGTGCCGACGATTGACACATTCTCAACCATCGCTCACAAACTTAACGTATCAGCAGACTATCTGCTGTATGGAGCAGAAGCAGAACTCAGTGCGCATCCTCAGCAGATACAAGACCTTGCAAAGATGGCCGCAAACCTCGGACCTCGCGACCGGGAAACACTGCTGATCCTCACATATTTCCTTTCAAGAGGCAGCGAAGACATTCACCATCTTCTCTCTGCGATCGCCACAACCGTTCATCACAATAATTCACCCACATCACCATAGCGACACGAATGCCAAGACGCCCCAACCATTACCTCTCAATAAAAGAACGCGCCATAAAAGATCCGCGAGTGGTATTACGACTCTTTGAAACAATCATTGCGACCTACC
>JANYBU010000367.1 GCA_025360665.1 Nitrospira sp. | reverse complement strand
CTTCATAGTGGCTTGTTGTATGCAGAGGTTGGTGATCGTAATCCTTCTCTTTTGTTTGATGCGCTAGCCAACCTCCGTCTGGCCGGAAAGATCGACGCGTCTTCTCTAAGAGTGGTGCTAAGAGCAAGTGGACATGATGATCTGTATCGGGGACTGATCCGCGAGAAGGGCCTAGACGACATGGTTTTTCTCGAACCGCCTATCTCTTACATCGATGCGCTTGCAGAAATGCTTCGTGCGGACGGGCTTGTGCTGGTTCAAGGATCCGTATCCAACCCAAACATTCCTGCCAAACTATATGAATACCTCCGCGCCAGACGCCCGATCTTTGCGCTGACTGATGAGAAAGGTGACACGGCAGGAGTGCTGAGAGGGGCAAAGGTTGGAACTCTCGCGTCGCTAGATTCAGTTTCATCCATCGAGTTAGGGCTTGAGAACTTTCTTCGTCAGTTACGGCAAAAGACAGCACCGGTCGCTTCTGACCAAGAAATTCAGAGCCATTCCAGAGAGTCAAGAGTGGGAGAACTGGCGAAGCTTTTCAATTGTCTACTTGATACGTAATCATGAATGAAGTGACACCTTTGAAATCATAAAGGATGCTCCGAGTAAGGCTAAAGAAACAGCCCATCATGTTAGTCCCTAAACGGGGGTATAGATGGTTGTCGAGTCTGCCCAGATTCCATCTCCAGCTCGGAAGATTAAGGGTGGTGCACCTCGCTGGTATAAAACGTATAGTCGAGAACGCCAAAGAGCCTTCGCGGCTGAGGTCGAATGGCGAGCGAGTCACACTCCACTTTGACTGCTAATCTGGCAGCCAGCGACTACCAGCTAGTTTCAGACATGTAATCAAGCTTGAGGGGCTAGGAATTGTCCTGTCTCTTGCATGACAAATGGCTGGCCAGGACCGGCTGAAGCGCGATTTCGAAAGATTACGGTGTCAAGGTGGAATTCATATGACGACGACTTCCCCGCGATGGCCCGCGCGGGTGTATCTATGTGCAGCCATGAGGCGGACTAGGAGGGACTCAGTCCGTTATGTCTTCGTTTATAGTTCCAAAGAAGCAGTGGTTGTCGACACAATTTCTGACTGCCAGAGCGGCCTCGGTGGGGGGTGGACTGAACGGATATTCGGGAAAACGGCTCTCTCCATTCTGGGCGCGGAACGCAATCTTTCACGGTCTTAGCTTCTTGAAAGTGTCGCCTGGCGACCGGGTGTTGGTTCCTTCCTACATCTGCAGGGCGGCAGTAGAACCTATCGTCTCCTATGGCGCCAACGTAGATTTCTATCGTGTGGATCGGAATTGTCGGTTGGACTTCGAAGATATCGTGTCCAAAATTACCTCCTCGACGAAAGCGCTGCTTGCCGTCCACTATTTCGGATTTCCGCAAGAAATGGGCCGGGTTCAGGCGCTGTGCCGACAGCATCGGATTTTCTTGATCGAGGACTGTGCACATGTGTTGGAAGGGCATAGTGAGGGAAAACCCCTTGGATCGTTCGGTGATATAAGCGTCTTCAGCTGGAAAAAGTTCTTGCCGGTTTATGATGGGGCTGATTTGCTGCTCAACAACGTGGCTGTTGAGCCAACTATTTCATGGGAGAGAGAGAAGTCGCTTTTTACCATCAAGGTTGCAAAAAACCTGATTGAAGACGCATCCGGATGGTCCACCGGCCAGGTATTGGGCTCCTTCGCCCGCCTTCTTCAAGAGTGTAAATCACAACCAGTCACCGCGGGCGCTTCAGCGTTTACTGTCACCACCGATACCGATTCCTTCGACCCTAGTTTGATCCGTTGGTCCATGTCCCGTTTGTCCCGCTGGGTCAAGGCACATTCAGATGTCCCGGCGATCGTACAAGCTCGCCGCAGCCACTATCGGTATTTGCAAGATCGATTGATGAAGATCCCTGGTGTGAGTCTGTTACACTCTTGCCTCCCGGACGGTGTGTGCCCCTGGATTCTACCGCTGGTGTTTGATGGGATAACGGATGCCCATCTTGCACTTCGACGGATGGGAATTCCTGCTGTGACGTGGGGAGGCGTACGGCCCGCTTCCATGCGAAGTGAGGACTATCCAGATGCGCATTTCTTGTATGATAATCTTGTGTTTCTTCCCGTTCATCAATCGCTTACCAAGTCCGACCTCGATGTGATGGTCGAAACCGTATCAAAGATTAAATAACTTTGATAAATGCGATATGCTCCTATTGCACACATCTAGCGATAGGTTTCTGGATCAGTTTCGGCAGGGATTAAATAATAATACCTCATGTCTTCACCTTTTCTTGAAGGTATCAAGCAGAAGGTGTCAAACAGGCTTACCAGCAGTTAGGTATTACCGTGGAACTAAGAGCCGGAAAATATCGAGGTCTTGCTGCTGTCCCCGCCTACTATAGTACTCTGTTCGATGATGCGAGCCGTTCAGATTTTTTTTTGGGCTTGCCGTGGT